>DATIIR010000107.1:0-3691 GCA_035479435.1 Chlamydiales bacterium | reverse complement strand
GGAAATGAGACAACTCCAAAGAGATAGAAAATAGGAAGGGTGCAATGGTCCGCCGAACCGCATAGCGAGTGGATGTGGAGGGCCGGCAGATATTGGATCAATACTTGGTAGAAGGCAAAGACGCCGCCGAAGGCGACGAGCGGCAATGAGTAGAGGGCCAGATTCCGGTCGTGTTTGTAGGCGGCAATGCCGAGGAATAGGGCGAGGGGGAAAATAGCCACCCGCTGATACCAGCAAAGACGGCACGGTTCCAGGTGCAACACTTCACCAAAGAAGAGGCTGATCGCAAGGCCAGCAAGGGAAATCACCCAAGCAAAGTAGAGAGAATGTTCCCGAACCCATTTCATGGCTTCTGCCCCAAAATGCGATCGATCTGTTCCGATACGCCCTGATAGGTGAAGGTGTAGGAAGAAACTCCGTTGATGTAGATGGCGGGCGTTTTAAAACGGGCTCCCATAAGGGTCTGCGCCCACTCGAGGTTCTTTTCGAGCTCCTTGTTGTGAGACCCCTTCTCAATCGCCGTGTGCAAACGGGCCAGGTCGATGCCGCCAATTCTGCGGGCGAGGCGGATCAGCTCTGGCGAGCGCACCTCCCCCTCTTGGGCCTGGTTGAGAATCTCTTTCAAATAGGGAAAAAAACGATCGGGGTGATTTTGGTACACCTCGAGAGCCGCATTGGCGACAGCCTGAGAACCAGAGAGAAAGGAGACGGGGACCAGAGTAAATCGGGCCTTGCCACTTTTGACATATTCAGCCTGGATTTTGGGGAGGATTTTCTCGCTAAAGGCACAGCAATTGCGACACCGAAAGTCCTCAATGAGAACGATTTCGACAGGCGCCGAGGCCTTCCCAATGGAAAGGAACCCACCCGTGTGCATTTCGATGGGGATCGCTTCACACTTCGCCTGATAAATGGCAACGGCACAAAAGACGAGCAAAGCCGTAGCTGCCGTCCAAAGGACAAGGGACTTCTTTCTTTCCATAAGCCCCCCATACAACATTCACTTTTTATTGGGAAGCTCGTTAGCGATAGAGCTGAGGTAATCGCCATATTCGTTTTTGGTGTATCTGGCTGCGAGAAGCTGAAGCTGGGCTCTGTCGATATAGCCTTTGCGGAAGGCGATTTCTTCGATACAGCAGATCTTGATGCCTTGACGCTCTTGTATGGCTTGGACGAAGGCGGAGGCTTTGTGGAAGGCCTCAAAGGTGCCTGTGTCGAGCCAGGCGTGGCCTCTGCCGAGAAGGCGGACGGTGAGCCGTTTTTGGTCGAGATAGACTTTGTTGATGTCGGTGATTTCAAGCTCGCCACGGGGGGAGGGCTTGAGGCTGCGGGCGATGTCGACAACGTCGGGACCGTAAAAGTAGAGGCCAGGGACAGCGTAGGGCGATTTGGGCGTTTGGGGTTTCTCTTCGATGCCGAGGACGCGCATCTGGTCGTCGAAATGGACAACGCCATAGCGGTGGGGGTCTTTAACGTGGTAGCCGTAGATGAGGCCGCCCGAGGTGAGTTGGGTCGCTTCATGGAGAAGATCGGGCAGGTCGGCGCCGTAAAAGATGTTGTCGCCGAGGATGAGGGCCACGGGGTCGGTGCCGATGAAGGGGGCGCCGAGGAGGAAGGCTTGGGCCAGGCCAGCAGGTTTGGGTTGGACGGCGTAGTGAAGGGTGAGGCCGAGGTGGGAACCGTCGCCAAAAAGCTTCTCAAAGCGGGGGGTGTCTTCCGGGGTGGAGATGATGAGAATGTCGCGGAGGCCCGCCTGCATGAGGACGGAGAGCGGATAGTAGATCATCGGCTTGTCGTAGATGGGGAGTAGCTGCTTGCAAAGGGCTATCGTAGCGGGGTAGAGGCGGGTGCCGCTGCCGCCGGCGAGGATAATGCCCTTCATGGCGCTTCCAAAACGTAGACGCCGGAGAGGCCGCGGTAGCGCTCCTTGAAGTCGAGGCCATAGCCGACGACAAAAAGATTATCGATGTCGAAGAGGACGTAGTCGGGGCGGTAATCGGAGATCTTCTGCACGTTCGTCTTATTGAGAAGGACGCAGGTTTTAAGGGAGCGGGGGCCGAGTTCTTTGAGCCGATCGAGAAGGGTCGTCATCGTGTGTCCCGTATCAAAAATATCGTCGACGATGAGGACGTCCTTGTCCCGGATGTGCAGTCTATCGGTGCCGATCACCTTGAGTTCGCCCCGTTGTGTGCCGCGGGCGCCGTAGCTGGAGCATTGGACCGTCTCGATATCGAGAGGCATGTCGAGTTCGCGGATCAGATCGGCGACCAGGCAAAGGGCCCCTTTGAGCACCATGACAATGACGAGATCCTTGCCTGCATAATCGCCTCTGATTTGAACGGCCGCCTCTCGCACCTTGTGGGCGATCTCCTGCTTATCGATCAGAGGTCTTAATTTTGGCGAATCCATGAACTCAGCGGGTAAAAGTGCAGCCTTCAGCAAGCAAAGTGTCAATATAATTGATCGTGTAATCATGTGTCAAAAATCTCTTATCTTCAAGCATATATTGATGAAAAGGGATAGTCGAATGGACGCCCGCGATATGAAACTCGCGCAGGGCCCGCTTCGCGTGGCGGATCGCCTCTTCTCGGGTCCGCCCTTTCACAATGAGCTTGGCTATCATAGAGTCGTAGTTCGGAGGGATCCGATAGCCTTCATAGCAGGCGCTATCGATCCGTACGTGGGGCCCGCCGGGAGGGATAAAATGCTTCAGCTCACCGGGCGATGGGGCGAATTGGTGCAGGGGATTTTCCGCGTTGATGCGAAACTCAAACACGTGCCCCTTCAGCTCGATCTCTTTCTGCTTCAAGGTAAGCTTTTCCCCTTGAGCGATCCGAATCTGCTGCTGGACGAGGTCGATGCCGGTCAACTCTTCAGTGACTGTGTGTTCCACCTGGATGCGGGTGTTCACTTCCATGAAATAGAAATTTCCCTTCTCATCGAGGAGGAATTCGACGGTGCCGACCGAGTGGTATTTAGCGGCGCGGACAATGGCAACGGCACATTCCCCCATTTTCTTGCGTAGGCTCTCATCGACTTTGGGACTGGGGGCCTCTTCGATGAGCTTTTGTCTACGGCGCTGAATGGTGCAGTCCCGCTCACCGAGGTAGAGATAATTGCCGTGTTTGTCTCCTACGACTTGCACTTCGACGTGTCGGGGATTGACGATCATCTTTTCGAGATAGACATCGGGGTTGTTGAAGCTCGCTTCGGCCTCCGCTCTAGCGGCTGCAAACTGGCGGACAAATTCATCCGCGTCATAGGCAATGCGGATCCCTTTTCCTCCACCACCCGCAGAGGCTTTGATGAAAATCGGAAAGCCTAACCTGCTCGCTTCCTTTAACGCTTCTTTGGCATCGTCGATCACCCCATTGGAGCCGGGGATGATGGGGCATTTCACACTCTTGGCAATCCCCTTGGCTTTTGCTTTATCTCCGAGAAGGGAAATGGTCTCTGCGGAGGGGCCGATAAAATTGACACCGCAACTATTGCAGATCGAGGCAAAGTTGGCGTTTTCGCTTAAAAAGCCGTAGCCGGGGTGGAGCGCATCGGCACCTGTGATCTCACAAGCGGAAAGGATGTTAGCCACTTTCAGGTACGATTTTTGGGAAGGGGCCTGTCCGATGCAGATCGCTTCATCGGCATGCAAGACGTGAAGCGCCTCGACATCGGCCTGGGAGTAGACAGCCAC
>DATIIR010000106.1:0-5980 GCA_035479435.1 Chlamydiales bacterium | reverse complement strand
GCCGCTCTTGTCGATCCGCTTGCCGTTCGATTCCATATCGAGCTGTTGCAGGTGGGCGGGAAAGCGAAGGAGGGCTTGTGAATAGGGAATGATCGCCACGGTGGGCAGTTTGAGGAAATTGCGGTTCCAAATGCCCAGGAGAGCAGAGAGGAGGGGTAGGTTCGATTCGGGAGGCGCCGTAAGGGCGTGGTGGTCCATTTCATGAGCGCCCTGGAGGATCTCTTTAAAAAGGGTGAAGCCGAGGAGAAAGCCCAACATCACCGCCCCCACCATCGAGGTGGCCGAATAGCGCCCCCCCACAAAGTCCCACATGTAAAATGAGGCGAGGTAACGCGAAGGGTTATCCATGGGACTCTTCTCCCCCGTAACGGCGATGAAGTGATCTTTGGGATTGAGTCCCATTTTCAGCATGCGAGAGCGGACGAACTCCTCATTGGTGAGCGTTTCGAGGGTCGTCCCCGATTTGGAGACGACGACGACGAGCGTTCTCTTCAGATCGAGGCCGGCGAGCACGCCATTGGCGTCATCGGGATCGACATTGGAGATGAAATGGACGCGGCACCCCGACTTGTGGTAAGGCTCCATAGCGACGGCCAAGGCCCGTGGACCCAAATCGGAGCCGCCAATTCCAATCTGAATGAGATCGGTGTATTTTCCCTCAATGGAGGCCAAGAACTTCTGGAGCTTGTGCAATTCGCGCGCAGCTTTTTCCGCCGCATCGTGGGCCGGTTTGCTACTTTGACGATGGTCGAATAGATCGCGCATCGCCGTATGCAACACCATCCGGTTTTCGCTCTCAACGCCTTCGATTTTGTTGATCACCTGTCCACTTTGCATCGCGGCCATTTTCTCCACTGCCTTGGCCTCTTTCGCCAAGCTGAACAGGGCGGAGAGAACCTCATCGGAGACTCGCTCAGCGCCGTAGAGAAGCTGAAAGCCGGCGCCCCGAATGGCCATTTTCTCCACCCGCTCAGGAGTTAAAACCATGGAGAGATCGACCGGGCGCTCAGCCAACTGGCGCAATTTACTGAATGAGGGAAAGTGGGAAAACTGGGTCATAGCACGCTCCTAAAATCAGCATGGCAAAAAAGTTTTGGGATGACAAGTAATAACCGTTTTTGGTAGATTTAATGCTCTCATTTATCGGGGTATAGCGCAGTTTGGCTAGCGCGACTGGTTTGGGACCAGTAGGTCGGGGGTTCAAATCCCTCTGCCCCGAATTCATCAATGACAATCTCCCCTCCCGCCGCATTAAACCCCGCGAGTTTCCTTTTGCCCTGCGGCGTTAACGCTCCCGCAAATACGTAAATCTGATCCAACCCTTCCCATTGCTCTGTCAAGTGGGTCTCATACACAGGCCTGAATGAGGGCAGCTGAGGCAATAGGGCGTCGAGCCGCTCGAGGATGGCGCCGCTGCAGTGCTCATCGGTGGGAAAGCAAACGCCCAGTTTAGAGTCGAAACGGAGGCCCGTTTCAAGGGTAAAATGCTCGAACCTCTCGGGAGAGAGGAGGTGGAGCCCTTCAGCCAGAGTGCCGGTGTTCTTGGGGTCGAGGATGAGGCTGATGGGCAATTCGTCGGGAAGGCGGTGGGCCAACATCTGGAAATAGGCGACAAACGCCTCAGCACAGAAAAGGCGCCTGAGGTGGATCCCGTTATTGGGGGGGCGGTTTTTCTTCCAGGCCTCAAAATTGGCCTCTTGGCACTCGGTCCAGCGGAAGTGGGCGCTGAAATCGGCGGGGCCCCTGTAGAGAGTGGCCGAGGCATTGGGGTGTTGGGGCCAGATGTTCTTGGTGAAATGGGTCAACGCAGCCGCAAGGGCTTGGAAGTGGAGCTCCTCTTCCAGGGGAAAGTAGGGCTCGTGAAGCCCCAAGTCGAACTCGAAGTGGGAAGGGCTCCCCTCGATGTTCCAGTTGAGATCGTCGTGGGGTCTTGCGGACAGTTTCATACCGTTTTTCTCTCGTGGGACAGGTAGTTGATCGTGCGCCCCTGTCCGATCCAAAGATCGTTGAAAAAGGATCTGCCGTAATCGGGCCACTCGTTCACGTTGAACAAGAAGGTCCATTCGGGGCATTTGGCGAACTCTTGAGCCATTTCAGTGGCGTAGGCAGGGTGGTCTGTGACGCAAATCGCCTGTCCGCCCGGCTGGACGATCTTCGCAACGGCCTGGAGGAATTCGGCCTGGATGAGACGGTGCTTCGCATGGCGCCGTTTGGGCCACGGATCGGGGAAATTGACATAGACTTCAGAAACTAGCGGGGCAAAGTAACGGGTAAAAGTCAATGCATCTCCACACACAATGGAGAGGTTCGGGATCGATTCGCGGTGGCTCTTGAGCCAGATTTTGCGAGCCCGCTCAAACTGCTTCTCCACGGCGATCCAATTGAACTGCGGATTTTGGCGCGCCCGATCGCCGATCCACTGCCCATTGCCGCTGCAATACTCGACGATGATCGGTTGGGGCGTTTCAAAAAAGGGGATCGTCTCGGGTCGACACTCATAGTGGCCCGGGATGTAAAAGAAGCGATCCAAAAAAATGGGGCGCCTCTCCTGCCAGGTAAAGGGAATAATGAGATCTTTTGCCGTTTTCACAGCCCAACATTGTAGCGGAATTTCTTGCGCAATTCCACTCCGATTGTTATGTTTGAGGATTCTGGAGGTTCCGATGGATCTGTTTTTTCTTTTAAACGCCCCCCAACTGCTCGATTTAAAAAAAGTCTTTGGCGCAGCGCCGGTGATCTACTTTCTTCTCTTGGCCATGTCGATCGCGTCGCTCGGCATCTGGCTCTACAGCCTCTTCACCTTCCGCCCCAAAGACATCATGCCCGAAGCTTTCCGCACCGAGCTCAAATCGCTCCTGGAAACGGAGCAGTACGATCTGGCCCAGCAGCTTTGCACCTCGAAGGAGAACCTCCTCTCCTCGCTTGTTAGAACCGGCCTGGTCAGCCGCAATCTGGGACCCCAGATGATGATCGATGCGATGAAATATGAAGGCAAAAGAGCCTCCACAGCCTTCTGGCAAAGACTCTCCCTCCTCAACGACATTGTCATCGTCGCCCCCATGCTTGGGCTTCTTGGAACCGTGATTGGGATGTTTTACGCCTTTTACGACGTGAACCGCTCGATTGAGAGCATCAACGCCCTCTTTGACGGCCTTGGCATTGCCGTCGGGACCACTGTGATGGGGCTGATCGTCGCCATCCTAGCCATGATTTTCTACACGACCCTGAAATACCGCGTTGTCAGGACGCTCAGCCTCGTGGAGAATGAAGCGTTGAGCTTAAGTACGCTGATCAGGAGGTAATTTTGGAGCTAATTCCGCATGATGAGCTGAAGACGGTCCACAGCTTCAACTTCGCCCCCATGATCGACTTTCTCTTCCTCATGCTCGCCCTCTTTGCCACTCTCGCCGTTTCCCGTGCTGCGCTCTATGACTCGGAGATCGACCTCGTGCAGCTCAAGCCTGAAAAAGGGGCCTCTAGCCTCCGAGCTAAGGACATTCATCAGATCAACTTAACCATTACGGCTAATGGTACATTCAAATGGTTGACGGAGTTTCAAGAGTACCCGATGGAGACGGTGCAAGCGATTCAAGAAGAGCTAGCGCGCCAATATCAGATTGGGGCCCTGCCTCAGGATAAATCGAGAACGGAAGTGCTTTTGCATATTGATCGGAAAGCGCCGTGGGGATCGATAGCCAACGCGATTTTTGCCATCCGGGAACTTGGCTTCTCCCCTAGACCCGTGCACGAAATCCTCGACGAACCCGCCCGTTAGTCCATATCATCTGGATGATTGCGCGGACGGGCAGCACCGCCTTGAGCATTAGGAGCGGCATTAGCACCGGGCGCAGCAGCAGCAGCAGGGGCTGCAGCATTAGCGCCTGGCGCAGCGGCAGCGGCTGCATTAGGAACGGCGGGGACAACGCGTGGAGCTCTGCGAGGCTTAGAGATAGCATAAAATGCTGCCAGTGTGGCGACTCCAGTCGCCGAAGCTATCACTGGGGAACCCCAATACGCGGCTGCGCCTGAACCACCAGCCGCCACAAGAGACGGCCCTACCATCTGCAGGGGGGTTACGACTCTCTTTGTCAGAAGAAGTTTGCGGGTATTGCTCTGGAGATTTCCAGCCTCACCTCTAACATCTAGCCCTGAGAGTTTAGCCGCCCATCCAAGCAGTCCTAAGCCGAGCAAATAGCCGCCCAACCATTGGTGTTCGGGAACCCAGTCATTATGAGCCAGCGCAAGGAGCGATACGCCTGCGGCGGCTATGCACATAGCATAAAAATACTTAGACTCCCCTCTTAGACGGGGCGGTTTTGGGAGGTTCTGTAAAACAGGTCCAGGTGCAGCCATATAATTCCTTTTTAATGTTAAATTTACAGTATATTATACTAAATAATATACTTATATTCAATATAAAAAAGTTTATTATTATCCCGATATTCTTGAGAGTTATTTGCGTATAATGGCGAAGGCATTTTTTGTCTGTGCTGCAGTCTGAATCTCAGGCACAAGCGAGGGTTGATCAACAAAGGGACGCCCTTGGATCATCCTCAATCCCCCAATCTGCGGTAAATGGACGAATTCCACATCGAGTTGAGTAGACTTTCTAACCTGCTCTTTTAAGGCACTTATATTCTGAGGCGTGAGTAGCCGTTGGAGATTTTGTGCATTTTCTATGTCATCAGGCGTGACTAAAAGAGCAAGCACTGTGTCCTCATCCACGTACATGACCCCTCCAGGTTTTAGCGCAATCAGATACTCTCCTAAAAGTTGGATCCTGAGCTCCCTTTCAGAATCTGTCTTTTGCTCAACAATCGTTTTGAGCGGATAATAAAGCGAAAGAGTAGCAAGAGCCAAATCAACAGGCTGAAAATCGCGAGGAAGTTTGTCCTTGCCCATCCTAAATTCCTTTGTAACAAGAGTATATTCAGGTTTTGTTTCCGCAGTTAATAGTCGGTGAATGTCTCGACACTGTTCAGCGGTTGGATTCAGTCTAAATGTTTCAGAAATGAATTCTTGTGACTTTTTATGATCGACAGATTCGACAAGCTTCAAAACAGACGGGTTACTATCCAACACGGTAAAATGGGAGCCATCGCCCCACAACCTGAGAGCTTCGGCCATTTGGGGACAATGGATCTGGTCTCCAAACTCTCTTTTTCCAGGACCAAGAACTAATAGATTTTTCGCTCCTGTTCCAATTAGGTGACGTTTAAAAGCGTCATTCCAAATATTTACAAATCGCAAGTATCCTGAAGTGGTGGGTTCGGGTGGAAGAGGAAGAGGCTTTGCAACCACAGCAGGGACTGAAGATGGGAGCAGACGGCACACTAATTTGTGTCTGGGCCAATGTTTCCTTTGACACTCCACATTGCAATATAGAGCTTCACGACACTTTGAACATCGTTGCAATGCCCTGTCGTGCTGCCGTTCCGCCTGGCAGTTATAGCACCTATCCGTCGCACTTCTTAATAAAACTAAAGCAGCCATACCAACCAATTATTTATTTAGAGATTGTACATAAAAATATATTATAAATCAACAAAATATCAGCCTCACCGCTTCAATAGAACAGAATTTGCAACCAGTTCGCGATTAATTACTTACACGAAAGTCTCAAATATTTTCTTTTTTATTAAAAAAAACCAGAGGGGGTGGTAGAGTATCTCTCTTCCAAAAAAGGAGTGAACCATGGCAGCAGGCGTACAAAGAGCGGTGCGAGCACCACAAGAATTTATCGGCCCAGATGAAGTGACGTTTCGGAATAGTACCCTGAGGAAAGTGGCTCTATTCGGTGTACTTCTTGGGGGAGGCCTTCTTTTGAGCTACTTTTGGATTGGCGTGGGCGTAGCGCTGATTTCTGGTCAGGCGTATCGCTACATTTCCCGAATTGATTCGTCACAGAAATTGATTGAGGCAGCGGATAACAACAGTAAGCTTAAGGTCAAAATCTTGCTCTTTTTGGGAGCCAATCCCA
>DATIIR010000105.1:0-5512 GCA_035479435.1 Chlamydiales bacterium | reverse complement strand
CTATACTCGCTCTCCAACTGGGCAATGGAGCGAAGCAAGGTTGTTTTTCCCGACCCGCTTTTGCCCAAGAGGACCGTGATTCTTCCCAGAGGGATACTCAATGAGATATCTTGAAGAAGAACAGCTGCTTTTTTGGTCACTGATAGGTTTTTAATGTTTAACATAGGCGATTTTCCTCTCGAGGGTTCTGGTAAAGATGTTCAGCAGAGCGGACATACAGAGATAAAGACACGCAATCGTCAGATAGATGGGGATCGGTTCCATCTCTCTCGACATGATGTTCATCCCCGCGCGGGTCAGTTCCAACATGCCAATGGAAGAGACGATGGCAGTGCTTTTGAGCAATGCATCGAGCTCATTGTTGAATGCGGGAAGGACATTGCGCACCATTTGGGGAAGGATGACAAACCGAAGAGTTTGCAAACGTGAATAGCCCAAAGTAAAGGCGGCCTCCCATTGAGAGGCTGGGATCGAATTGATCCCAGCGCGCACAATTTGAGCGACATATCCAGACGAACACATCCCCAATGCAATGACAGAAGCTGGGAAGGGATTTAAATTGATCCCTAGCAGATCTGGCATCACAAAATAGACGATCAGGAGCTGCACGAAAAAGGGAATAGCCCTGTAGACAAAAGTCAACCCCTCGATCAGGCTCGAAAGGATGGGCACCTTTAGCCTCTTGCAAGAGAGGATCCCGAACCCGATTCCAAAGATAAAGCTCAAGCAGGCCGATGCCAAAAGGACCTGCACCGTCATGAAAGCCCCCTTCAGTAGCAGCGGATAGGAGCGGGACAAGAATTCAAAATACCCCATATCACTCCACCATCTTCCATTTTTTCTCGAGCTCTCCGATCTTGCCTTCTGCCGTGAGCTCCTTCACAGCCTGCTTCACCTGTGAGGCAAGCGCTTGCCTGTCCTTGGCTATGCAGATCCCATTGCCAAGCGACTGTTTATCTCCAGGAATAGGAAGCTCGAGGATTCTAATTTCTGGATATTGGGCTTTGACGCGGGGCAAAAGAGAGGTGTCTATCGTCCCTGCTACCGACTTGCCATATTTTACGTCCATGATCGCATCGTCGATCTTGTCCATATACTTCAGAGGGATTCCGGGGATGCTTTTTAAAACGGCCTCTTGGAAGGAGCCCCCTTCGACACAGACCCCTTTTTTGGCTAGATCTTCAAGCGACCCGATCCCTTCAGGGATCTCTTTCCAGAAGAAAATGGGTAATTTAGTCACTTTTTCCCCCTGGTAATAGACCATCTCCAAAGTCTTCATCCGCTCTTCGGTGATCGAGACCGCCCAGATCAGGACGTCGACTTTTCCCTGCTTCAGCGCCAACATAAGGCCTGGCATGCTTCCGCAGTCTTTGATCACCAGTTTGCGGCCGAGCCGCTTGGCTAGCATTTCGGCTAGGTCGATGTCGAACCCCTCATACTTCCCTTCTGCATTGATGCTGACATAGGGGGCGTATCCGCTCGTCGTTCCGACGACCAGGGGCTCTTGGTTTGCAAATGCTTGAATACCAAGCAATAAAAGAAGAAAATAGCTCTTCATAAAAAACTCCTAAAAAAAATTCTTAAAAAAAATAGAGAAACAGCTAAAAAAAATTAATTTTTAGCTCGAAAAAACAGGATTAGAATTAATGAGAATGATGGTGATGAGAAGTAAGGGTGGTGGACAAACTAAAAAGATCTGTATTCATAGTTTTTACCCCTTCGCACATTGTGTGCTAGATGGGCCTATTATCCCGATTGCCCCTCTTTATTGCAAGAGCAACTCCTAAAGAAGGATGGAAAAAACCGGGCTAAAAAAAAGGTTCTGTCATAGAGTTAGTTGTGGTATGAACTGAAAATATGGCTAAAAAATACGACGAGAGCGCCGTTAAGTCCCTGGATGCACTGGCCCATATCCGGCTGCGCCCAGGGATGTACATCGGGCGCCTGGGCGATGGCTCCCACCCCGACGACGGGATCTACGTAATGCTGAAGGAAGCGATCGACAATTCCGTCGACGAATTCATCATGGGCCACGGCAAAAAAATCGAAATCGAACTGAACGAAAAGACTTCGACCGTGAGGGTAAGGGACTGGGGTCGAGGTATCCCCCTCGGCAAGGTGATCGAATGCGTCAGCCAAATCAACACAGGGGCTAAATACAACGACGATGTCTTCCAGTTCTCCGTCGGCTTGAATGGCGTCGGCATGAAGGCGGTCAACGCCCTCTCGTCCCATTTCGCCGTGAAAAGTGTGAGAGAGGGAGAATTCGTCGAGGTAGAGTTCTCCAAAGGCGTCCTGAAAGAGAAAAAAAAGGGGAAGACGAAAGAGGGAGATGGCACATGGGTCGAGTTCACTCCCGATGTGTCGATCTTCAAAAAGTATTCGTTTCGTAACGAACTGATTATCAAGAGGTTGTGGCACTACGCGTTTTTGAATGTGGGTCTCACGTTGATCTACAATGGAGAGGAGATCCAGTCGAAAAACGGCCTACTCGATCTGTTGAACGAGGAGGTGAAAGAGGATCGCCTCTATGAGCCGCTCCACTACAGGGGCAAGCATATGGAGTTTGCCTTTTTGCATTCATCGAGCTATGGGGAGACCTACTTCTCGTTCGTCAACGGCCAGTATACGCACGATGGGGGGACCCACTTGTCGGCGTTCAAAGAGGGGATCCTGAAGGGGGTCAACGAGTACGCGAAAAAGAACTTTCAGGGGATCGATGTGCGAGAGGGGATCGTGGGGGCGATCCTCATCAAGGTGAAGGATCCCGTTTTCGAGTCGCAGACCAAAAATAAGCTGTCGAACAGCGAGATCCGCGGGCCGATTGTGCAAGAGGTGAAGGACGCAGTCCAAGATCTTCTGTATAAAAACGAGGAGACGGGGAAGAAGATCGTTGAGCGGATCTTGTTCAATGAGAAGTTGCGGAAAGAATTGGCGGCGGTCAAGAAAGAGGCGAAAGAGAAGCAGAAGAAAATCTCCTTCAAGATCCCGAAACTGCGCGATTCGAAATTCCACTATGGCGACGGGTCGAAAGAGGCCGACAATACGGTGATTTTTCTCACAGAGGGGGACTCGGCTTCGGCATCGATCGTCATGACGAGGGACCCGCTGACGCAGGCGGTCTTCTCTCTTCGCGGCAAGCCGCTCAACGTCCATGGAATGAAGATGGACCAACTCTACAAAAACGAAGAGATGTACAACCTGATGTCGGCGCTCAATATCGAGGACGACCTGGCCAATTTGCGCTACAACAAGGTGATCTTGGCCACCGATGCCGACGTCGATGGGATGCACATTCGCAATCTGCTGATCACGTTTTTCCTGACCTACTTTGAGGGACTCGTCGTCAATGGCCACCTCCACATTTTAGAGACGCCCCTCTTCAAGGTGAGAAATAAAGAGAGGACGATCTACTGCTACTCGGAAGAGGAGAAAGAGAAGGCGGCGGCGGAGTTGAAGAAGGGGATCGAAATCACCCGATTCAAAGGGCTTGGCGAGATCTCTCCCGATGAGTTTAAGCAATTTATCGCCAAAGACATCCGCTTATTGCCCGTCATGATCCAAAATCTATCAGATATTAAGCCGACGCTGGAGTTCTACATGGGCAAGAACACACCGGCCAGAAAGGCTTTTATTATGGAAAATCTTGAGAGTGACTATGGATGATCTCAAGCATCAGATGAAGGACCACTTCATCAAGTACGCCTCGTACGTGATTCTCGACCGGGCGATTCCCGATGTGGTCGACGGGCTGAAGCCGGTTCAGCGGCGGATCTTGGAGATTTTGTGGCGGCAGAATGACGACAAATTACACAAGGTGGCGAACATCGTCGGGCAGACGATGCAGCTTCACCCGCATGGAGATGCTCCGATTTACGAGGCGCTGATTACGCTCGCGAACAAGGGCTTTGTCTTGGATCGGCAGGGGAACTTTGGGAATATTTTTACAGGGGACCCGGCTGCTGCGGCTCGCTACATTGAAACGCGCCTTTCGCCTTTGGCTCGCGAGACGCTTTTCAACCCCGACATCACGGAAAAGATCCCCTCGTACGACGGAAGAAATTTTGAACCGGTTGCCTTGCCTGCGAAGATCCCGCTGCTCCTGATGCAGGGAGTCGATGGGATTGCCGTGGGGATGTCGACCCATATTTTACCTCACAACTTTGCCGAACTACTCGAAGCGGAGATCGCGATCCTTGAGGGGAGGAATTTCCGGATCTATCCCGACTTTCCCACGGGCGGGATCATGGACAAGAGTCAGTACGACAAAGGGCGGGGAAAGATCAAGGTGCGCGCCAAGATCGAGGTGAAGGATCCAAAGACGTTGATCATTCGGGAGATTTGCCATGGGACGACAGCGGAGAGTCTGATCCGTTCGATCGATGAGGCGGCCAAGAGAGGCAAGATCAAGATCGAGGAGATCAACGACTACACGTCGAGGGATGTCGAGATCGAAGTGAAGTTGCCCCGCGGGCAATATGCGGAAGAAATTTTGGAGGCCCTCTACGGCTTTACGGAGTGTGAAGTCTCTCTGAATTCCCAAGTCACTGTGATCAAGGAGGGGATGCCCTGGGAGACCGACGTCCATGAGATTTTAGCCTATAACGCGGCCAAACTCGTTGAATTTCTGAAGCGGGAGCTTGAGATCGAGCGGGACCTGCTGCTGGAGAAAGTTTTTTACAAGACCCTGGAGCGGATTTTCATCGAGAACCGCATCTATAAAAAAATCGAGTCGGTGAAGACTCTGGAAGGGATCCATTCGACGCTGGAAGAGGCCTTCAAGCCGTTTCGGAAAAAGCTCTTGCGCGAACCCACACGCGACGATAGGGACAGGCTTTTGCAGATTCCCATCCGGCGCATCTCCCAATTCGACATCGACCGGAATAAAGAGGAGATCGCGCTCCTTGAAGAGACGCGCGCCCAGGTGGAAAAACACCTTCGCAACGTCAAGAAGTATGCCATTGCCTACTTGCGCAATTTGATCGAGAAGTATGGGAAGGATTATCCGAGGAAGACGAAGGTCAAAGCCATTGAGGAGATCGATCGGCGCGCCATTGAGACGAAGGAGATCAAGGTGGGCTTTGATCCTGTGAGCTGTTTTGTGGGAACCAAGGTTGCAGACGCCATGCAGTTCCACTGCACGAATTTCGATAAGATTTTGGTCTTTTCAAAAGACGGCACATACCGGGTTATCAACGTGCCAGAGAAGCAATACTTTGAGCAGGCCAACTGGGCCGGCGTGGCCGATAAGAAGACGGTCGTGAGCGTCGTCTATAGGAATAAGGCGACGGGGCAGCCTTGGGCTAAGAGGTTTGTCGTAGATAAATTCATTCTCGAGAAGGTTTACCGCTACTTGGATGAGGGGAGTGAGCTTGAATACTTCACCGTACAACCAGATGTCACAGTGGAGTTGCAGCTAGCCGCCAAGGGGAGCCGGAAAGTCACCACGACGCCCTTCGCCCTCAAAGACATACCGCTCAAAGGCGCCCACACGCGCGGGGTCAAGCTCTCC
>DATIIR010000104.1:0-9696 GCA_035479435.1 Chlamydiales bacterium | reverse complement strand
AAATAATTGCGCGTATAGTCGGAGAATTGGACGACTTCATGAATCAACATGAGGTATCCCCCATCGAAGGCGATCGGGGCTGCAGAGCCTCGAAATCGGGAAAAGTCATATTCGGTTGGGTTTTGGATGACTGTTGTGCAGAAGCCCGTCTCCAAATCGGGTTTGTAGATCGTCATGGGGTCGGATAGGTAGACGATGTGGATCTCCCCATCTTTGAGGAAAGGGAGCCAGTTTTTCTCATGCCGGTTCGGATCGGGTCCCTCTAAGGGGAGGAGCGATTCAACTTGCAGGGGCCCTTTTCTGGTTTTATTGGGCAACTTACAGAGAGAAACCTGAATGGCTCCGGTTGGATTTGTATCGAACGTAGTGCAGGTAAACCAGGTGTTTTCATTCCAGTCGATGATGCGGCAATCCTCAAGGCCTTCTACGATGAAGGCTTTATGCCTTTCGCGGGGCAATTCCTCCAGAATCTCCTGTTGAGAGAGAAGGTTGAAGGAGCGATCGTAGTGGACGAGGAAGTTCTTGGTCCGAAAAATTCCGTTCCGATCCAACGTATGAAAGTGTTTGGCGCCCGTTTGCGTATAGTTCACAGTGCGGGCAATCAGTCTATACCCTTTGTCAGTCTTTAGAATGGAGGGGTTCATGGGGGAGTAATAGTGCTCTCCGTCTGCGTCGATGCGGGGCAATTTGACCTGGATCGGTTGGAATTTGGCTTTCAGGTTCTTGGCATAGAACAAGATGTTTCTATACCCCTGATCCTTAATGTGAGACGGCGTTGTTTTTCGGATGAGGAGGTCATTGGCGGCAGCGTACCCCTCCGCTTTAAAGCGGGTGTAGTAGGCGACGATCGATATCTCTTCGTCGAATTGATAGTCGTAGAGCGGCAGGACGGGGAAAATGAGATTGTCGTCTTGATGAGGGATCTGAAGTCCATGTTTGGCGAAGATGTAGGCGATATCATTTTGCCCTTGCATCCGGTAATGGGTGGCGATCTTGCGGATCGATTCGCCACGGTGGGGACGGAACTGGTAGGCTTCGAGATACCAGTGGAGCGCCTGCGCCCACTGCCCCATCTCTTCGTAGCACTCCCCGAGCATGCATTGGGCAAACCACATCTCCTCAGGACTCGCCTTCTTTGTGATCAGGGATTTGTAGAGAGCGATGGCCTCCTGATTTTGCTTCAGTGACTTTTTTGCCTGGGCAAGATGAAGGAGAATTTTTGTATTATCGGGGAATTCAGAGAGGGCTTGGCTGAAGAGTTCTACATTGCGGTTCAACTTATTCAGCCGGTGCCATTCATTCGCCTCCTGTTGGTTGGCGGGAATGGGCTCTCCATTGGCTTCCTCCGGGTCTGGGATCTTGCCCGGTTGGTCTAGAATCAGAAAGTTTCTGAACTTCAGACTGGGATTGGAGGTCTCTTCATTTTTTAAGGAGAGCTCTCCGATCCTTTCTGCTGAGAGGGTGGCCCGAAAAAGATTGGGTTCGTAACGGCAATAATCCATGATGGTGGATTTCTCCATGACCAGGGAGAAATCCTTGGAGAGGCTCTCTTTGGGAACGCAATCGGCGCCTTGCAGCCACTCGTCGGGCTCTAAAAAAAGTAAATAGGTCGATGAGAGGGGAAGCTGACATGCCTTCAGCGCGTCTTGAGCGGCAGCTGCGGCCATGGCCCTTTCCGAGCTCTTATTTGCCTCTTGTCTATCCACTATGATCACTGGGATGTTCGTGTAGTGCTCAAATTTGCGAAGATACTCGATGGTTCTGTCTGTGGATCCGTAATCACAGACCGAAACACAATCGACCGTCTCTTTCGCGCTCTGTAAACACTGCCAAACCATCGCCTGGTCATTTTTTACGTTCAAACAGAGACAGATGTGGGTCTTTGAGTCCTCACTTGCCTCTAGCGAAAGGAAGATGCAAAAGAGAAGGAAATATCTAAATTTCATGCGCATACGCTTTCAGGTCTTCGATGATCCCTTTCCATTCCTCTTTCTTCATGATCCAGACCGTTGTCCCCCCTTCAACGGGAAAAAAGATCTCCTCGTAGTTGTCTGGTGTTACAACATCGAAGAGGCCGTAGATGTCGTCGCGGATGCCTAGATAGCGGTTGTCGCTGTTATGAGCGACGATGAGCGGCACTTTGTTGAAGAGAAGTGTGACAAAATCGCCCCGCAGAAAAATCGCATGCCCAATGAATGCGGCATTGGCTTTGTTGTACCTCAACAAATTGGTGATAAAGACGTTGAGCTCCGTAAGGTAGAAATCGTCGATGGGGGCGTACGATTTGTGATTGGCATGGCGGTAAGAGGTCGCCTTATAGGCGCTGTCGGAGCCGTAGTGCTTGTAGGGCGCCCAGCCGTAGTCGCAGCCCAAATAGCCGCTAAAATAGGCGATCGGGATCCAGTTTGAGTATTCAGCGTAGATACTTAAAAACTTTCTCATCGTCTCTGGCCCATAGCCGTGCGTGATGATGTCGACAGAGATCACCTTATTGCAACGGTCGAGGAAAAATTTAGTCGGATACCCCAGGCCGAATTCGAGTAACGTCTTGATTTTCATATTTTTGAAAATTCTTTTAAAGACGGCGACATGATGCGTCTCATGCGCGAAGGCGCCCTCTTCGAGGAGCCACTCCTCGGTGATCTCGTCACAATCTAAAGGGCCTTGATTGCGGTCTTCGTCGATGCCGGCAAAGGAGAAGAGGGGGATCAACAGTGTCAAAATGAAAAATCGGTTCATGGAGTGCCTCCTGGTATTTTTTTATTCAGATAATTGGGGCCGCCGTTGTCAGAAAGTGCTTTGGCTAAGTTAGAAACAACATCCTCCATGACCGTGTAGAGCTTGATTTTGCGCGGCAAAATAAAATCGAGGTCGTAGGGTAAGAAAATATTGTTAGTCCGATAGAATTGGAGCAGTTTTTTCATGCCACTTCTCCGGACGATCATCGACGTCGCGCCATAGCGCGCGCCAATTTTGCGGAAATCGGGGCTGATCTGAACGTTTTCGGTAAAATCATTTTCTCGGGAGAAGACTTCGTAATCGGGTCTTCTGGCGGCCCAGATGGTCGCTTTGTGATTCCCGTATTGATCGCGGATGTCCTTGTCTGTGAAAAGGATATCCCAGCTGTCGTGGCCAATTAGGTCATCGAGAGCGTCGATCAGATCGGGAATGATCCTGGGATCCCTCAACACTTCGATATCGTCTTCCATCACCCAGATCGTCTCGTATCCCGATTCGTAGGCATCTTGCAGCACGGAAATGTGGCTCAATGCGATGCCGATCGTGCCCCTCGCCATGCAGTGACAGAAGTAGGTTTGTCCATAATTCTGGATGATCTCGTGGCTCGACTCAAAGTTTTTATCCATGGGGAAGCTGGTGGCCATGAAACCGCCCTCCATAATGGGGGTGAATTTCACGCCGACATCGTTGATGGCTTCGAGGCTAAGCTCCCACCCATTGACCGCGGAGAACCGGTAAGGCTCGATCCCGAAATAGCGGAGCTGATTCACCGATCTTTCCCATTTCTCGGGTCTTTGATCGAGATTGATCATATAGATGAAATCGATGTTTCGGATCGAGTGGACAGGAGATTTGCCCGGAGCTTTTTTCAGATGGTCCTCGAGATCTCCCATTAAGCAGGAGACAGCTAGGAGCAGAAATAGGCATTTCATTTCAAAACCTCATTGGAGGACAGGTAGGGGCGATTTTTTAGATCGGGAAGAGAGCGCCCAGAGGCTTTGTTGCGGTAGAGCTTCTCCACTTCGTTCCTATTTTTGAACGAGATTTCCCCATTTTGGAGAAGATCATCCCGGACGAAAAAGAGATTCACGCCCGATTGCTCTGCATAGACTAGACTGTAGCCTTTCGCTTGTCCCAAGCGGTAGAGAGCCAAGATACTCGCTCCATAATAGTCGGTTTCATCACCGGTGTAAAAGGGGCGGTATTTGACCACTTTGTCCTCATTCGGCAAGTGGGATGCGTTGTATTTGACGACGACAACGGCAGGTGTGTAGAGGCTGGGGAGGCTTTGCCAAATGAAGAACCCATTATAGGCGAGATCGATAGAGAGGAGGTCAAATTCGTGGGGAACCTGATACTTTTGAAGAAGTGCGGCGAGGTTTTCGGCTGTGACGAACTCTTGATAGAGATTGTATTGGGATGCGGCGTGTTCTCGATCCAGGAGAACCCCTTTCCATTCTTGTAAAAGCAACAGATGTGCATTGCTGCGCGAAATCCCATCTCCAGCCCCCAGTTCCACGCAAAATTTGGAAGAGGCGGGAAGGGTCTGGAAAATTTTTGAGAGAACGCCATCTTCTCCGTTTTGGCTGTAGATCGATTTCTCATAAAGACTTAAGTCGATCTCTCCGCCATACAAAAAAGCCGCGAGGAGGAAAAATAAAAGGGTTGTTTTCTTCATTTTTTATCTCTTTTGAAACAATACGCAAGAACCGTTTTCGATCGATTTGACCACGTCGCAAGACTGCTCCAAGAGCTCGACAGCAGCCTTCATGCCTGGCCACTTCGCATCGTTAAGCCAAATGTAGCCTCCGGGGCGGACCTTGGACCCGTACAGTTCGACATCTCGCTTAACGATGTCTTCGTAGTGATTCCCGTCTATGTACAAAATATCGATTGCGCCAATGAGAGGAGCCACCTTTTCAGATGTTGCGCGGAGAGTGAGACACACCTTGTCCAATTCATACCTGCGCAGGTTATTGAGATAGGCGAAGTAAATGTGGTCAATTCGGATATCTCCCCACCATTGGAGGTCTTTTCTGTCTTTGTCTGGATCGAGATAGCGGATGCACTCCACTTTGTCCCACGGATCGATGGCGATGATCATCCCGTGGCCTAGATATTTCAGTGCCGATGCAACCGGAATGAGAGAGGCGCCCGCAAAGACGCCAATTTCCACGCACAGATTGGGTTTTACCTCTAAAACGAGGTCGATAAAGTTGAGCGCTTTCTCCTCACTGCACCAGCCGTCCACGTCGGGGAGTATGTCACAGACATCTTCCTTCAACTCTTCCACTTGATCTCCGCACAGAAGGGAAAACGAGCCTAGTAAAATCGCACAGTATTTCATGTCGCTCTCTTCCTGAATAAGATGCAGTTTCCATTGTCAACCCATTTGACAAAGTCGCAAGTCTCCGCAATCAGGTCCAATGCCGCCTGCATATCGCTCCACAAGGCGTCGTTGATCCAGATGTAACCTCCTGGGCGCACTTTGGGCAGGTAGAGCTTGGCGTCTTTCACGGAGGCGATTTCGCTGTGATTCCCATCGAAGTAGAGGATATCGATCATCCCAATGGCTGGAGCTGCATATTCTGATGTCGACCGCAGAGTGATGACATAATCCTCCAATCCATTCTGAGAGATCACGTGAAGGCAAGATTGGTAGATTTGCTCATAATTTACCTTCGCCCACCAGTTGTAATGAGCCAGATCTTTGATAGGGTCGAGGTAGCGGAGCGCCTCCTCCTTGCTCCAAGGATCGATGGCGACGAGAAGGCCTTGGTCTAAAAACTTCAAAGCCGCGGCGACGGGGAGAACGGATCTCCCTCCGAAGGCACCGATCTCGACGCAAAGCTCAGGCTTGACCTCGAGCACCAAGTCAATAAAGCTGACTGCTTTTTCTTTTGTGCACCAGCCGTAGCAGTTGGGGATCGCATCGCATACTTGCTTTTTCAAATCCTCAACGGGATCGGCACAAAGTATTGAGAAAAATAAGAGAAAGAAAATCGGTAGTTTCATAATTTTGTCCAAATCCCCCATGAACAGTTAGCGTCAGTGATCTCAGCAAATTTATTGCAGTGTTCGTCAAGCCAATGAGTGGCTTTTGACGTAGTGAAAACACCCTTTTCAAACCATTTCATATCGTCAAAAATGATCCAGCCCCCCGGTTTCACGAATGGAGTCCATTTGGTCACGTCGATATAGGAGGTATGCTCCGAATGGTTTCCATCGATGTGGAGAATATCGATCTCCGGGATGGGGGGCGCGGCTTCAGAAGTGCTTTTGAAGAGTCGCACCTGATTCACGAGCCCATATTGATCTATTTTTCCCAGGAGATGCTCTAAAACCCAATGGTGATTGGCCCCTTCCCAAAAGGCGCGGTTCACCTCTTCCATGACCCACTCAGTCGATTCCTTGCTCTCCCAGGGATCGATCCCGTAGATAATCCCCTCATTATTTTCTCTGAGCGCGTAGGCCATTGGGATGAGGGACTTGCCTCCCCAGACTCCGATTTCGACAATGACTTTTGGCTTCACTTTGAGGACGAGGTCGATGAGAAACCCAGCTTTCTCATTGGAACACCAGCCGTGAAGTTGGCTCATCAGCTCGTAGACATGCTCTTTCATTTGGGAAGGAGTTTCATGGGGAGCACTCCGTACTATGATCTCTTCGTAGTGCGAAGGAGGGGGCGCTTGATCATCCATTTTTTTCATCTCAGTGAATTGGAGGAGCCATACTACCTCAAAACGAAAAAAAAAATAAGCGAAAAAGAAAAAATTGGGGCAATCTTCTATGAGTGCGCACCTTCGCTATCAGTTTGGTGTGTTGCATAACCCGTGGGCCTCAGTAGAATTTAAATCAGAGTTTTTGAGGGATATTTCTAAAATTTTTCCTCTGCGCCTCTGCGTCTCGGTTCTTGCCCTGCCTCTGCGATATCCTTTCATTGGCGTTTTGGACCCGAGATTCTCGCAAAGAGCAATCGCAGAGGCAAAGCAGATCCCTGAGACGCAGAGACGCAGAGGGAAAAACAAGCTTCGCGTGGAGCTAGACTAGGGGTTGCGCAACGGTCTCAGTATGATGGCTTTGTTGCGCTGTTTGGCCCAGCCTCGCAGAAAATCGGGGAGGGAATAAGAAGTGAGGGTATTTTGGTCAATGGGAAAGCCTGAATCGATGCAATGCACCCTGTTTTCGTTGGGATCGTATCCGATCACGCACACAGCGTGCTCTGTTTGGTAGGAGCGGGGACAACCCGGAAAATACCCCGAAATGAAAGCGATCTGAGGGTACCCCTTTATAAGATAGGCGTGTAGAGCTGCAAAATCGGGCAAATGGGAGAGCTCCAAATAGGCCCCATTCAGGTAGTGGGAAGCCTGCGCGATGTTGAAACTCACATTTTCGTAAAAGGCGGTGTCGTCATCGATCACTTTCTCGGCGAATTCGACAGGTGAAACGACCTTTTCTCCCACACAGTAACCCACCAACGCAGCCATCGCGGTTGGGAGCGCCAAATCGTAATGGCGAGGGTGGCGCGTCATCAATTGGGAAAACCGGGGAACTCCCTCCAACAACACGAAGGCAAGAGGCTCCTGTCTCTGAGACGCCCTAAAATGATCCAACGTACAAACCGACAGGTGATAGAATCTCCCCAGATCGGCCCCTCCCGATCCCTCCACTTTCACCCGATAGCCATCGCAAAATCCCACCTTTGGCTTCACCTGCCCTCCCTGAGCGAATGCACAAGAGTGCTCGGGGATGTCTTTGAACATGATCTGGCCTTGGGAGCCCCATTCGGCGTAGTAGAGCCAAGGGGACCACTCTCCATTTTGCCGCACGCTGATGAAAAACGAGTACCTGCCCGCAGAGGGTCTTGAGGCATTCCAGGACAGCGTCAGTTCCTTGAAGGGAGAGCAGCTCAATTCTTCCCAAAGGACCTCCGATCTGCCCTGTTCATCAGCTGAGAAAAAATGGGTCCGCGTCTCAGCGAAAAGAGGCAAGGCCAAGAGAAGAAGCCAGAGTTTCATCTGTTCAGTCTTGCAACTCCATCCAGTTTCGTTCAACGATCATCATGGAATTTCTGTAGACGAAAGGTAGGTTATTTGTTTGTTGCTAACGCTAAGGTACTTGCTGATATATATAAAATATATTTTAGATCACCAAATCGATTTTTCTTGATTTGGTGATCTGAATTGGGAGGTCAAAATCGGATCACCAAATCGATTTTTCTTGATTTAGTGATCCATTTATGGGAACATAGTGCTATGTTTTTTGGACGAGAACGAGAACTCAGTTTATTGGAAAGCCTACTTGAAAAAAGAGTGGCCAGTTTGGTGGTTATTCGTGGACGTCGACGAATAGGCAAGAGCACACTAGTTGAAGAATTTGCTAAACGATCCAAATTACCCCTCTTGTCGTTCCAAGGGTTGTCGCCGACAGATGAGACTACACAGCAATCTGAACGAGAAGTCTTCGTGGAGCAGATGGCAGAGCAAGGAATTATAGGTGTTGCTGCTAATGACTGGACTCACATTTTTCATCACCTTGCTCAGAAGGTCAAACAGGGCAGAGCAGTAGTATTACTTGATGAAATCAGTTGGATGGGGAGCAAAGATCCAGATTTTTTGGGAAAACTGAAAATGACCTGGGATGTTCATCTGAAGAAAAATCCTAAATTGATCGTGATTTTATGTGGGTCTGTCTCTTCTTGGATTGAGGAAGAAATTATTAAAAATTCGGCTTTCTTGGGTCGAATATCGCTTAAATTATTGCTTGAGGAGCTGCCGCTTTATTATTGCAATCAGTTTTGGGGTCGGTATGGTAAACGCATATCGAATTTTGATAAGTTTAAGTTTTTGGCCATTACAGGTGGGGTGCCTCGTTATTTAGAAGAATTGCATCCCAATCAATCCGCAGAAGAAAATATTCATCGTCTCTGTTTTCAGAAAGAGGGATTTCTTTTCGAGGAATTTACCCATATCTTTGCGGATATATTTGGTCGTCGCAGTGATACGTATGAAAAAATTGTACGTGCATTAGTCAATGGTAGCTGTGCACTGGCTGATCTCTATAAAAAACTGAAGATCGAAAAAAGTGGTAAGCTTTCCGAATATTTAGATCACCTTGTTTTAGGGGGATTTGTCACTCGTGATCGCACGAGAGTGATCAGTAGTGCGAAACCCTCTAAATTGAGTCGTTTTAGATTAAGCGATAACTATCTTCGTTTTTACTGTAAGTGGATTGAACCGGCTAAGGATCGAATAGAAGCAGATGCGTATGACAATGTCCCTCTCACGAGAGTGTCGGGTTGGGATACAGTCATGGGATTGCAATTTGAAAACCTAGTTTTACGCAATCGTAAAGCAATTCATCAACTGCTCAATATTGCTGCCACTCAAATTTTATGGGATAACCCTTATTTTCAACGATTTACAAAAACTCATCCCGGTTGTCAAATTGACTATCTAATTCATACCACTCATTCTTTCCTTTATATTTGTGAAGTTAAATTCTCCCGCCATCCAATCTCCAAAAGCATTATTGGGGAAATACAAGAAAAAATGGACCGTCTAAAGGTCCCAAAATATCTATCGAGAGTGCCTGTTCTAATTCATGTGGGTGGCGTTGAAGAAGAAGTTGTTGAAAGTGGGTTTTTTGCTAAAATTATCGATTTTGGACAACTATTGGAAATTCGGTAGTCCTATTGGAATTGAGGATGATCGCTGTCCCCATTTCCTCGAGGAAAAATTTGATCTCACATAGATACAATGAACGCCGCATCTGGCCCGTAGGTCTGTCATTTTCGGGTCCTAAAATTAACAAATGTCATTTTTAGGACCCGATCTTGAATTGGCTGATTTTGTAAGTCATTGGTTGTTATCTATTTAGAGTGTCTTGTTCTCCGCTTTGTAAGAATTTCTTGGACGAGCTTGTCTGCCATTTCCACCTGTTCGGGGGTAGTCTCAA
>DATIIR010000103.1:0-1863 GCA_035479435.1 Chlamydiales bacterium | reverse complement strand
CTGGGAATCCCGATCATCGTCATGAGCCAACTCAACCGGGAAATGGAGCGCGAAAAGAATCGCAAGCCCAGGTTGGCGGACCTCCGGGAGTCCGGCGCGATCGAGCAGGACGCGGATTTTGTGGGAATGCTGTACCGACCGCAATCTGACGACGAGGATTTAGGAGAAGACTACAACGACGCCGTCGCGATGAACCTACTAATTGCCAAGCAGCGCAACGGTCCAACCGGGGACGTGAATCTGACTTTCCTGAAATCATTCACGCGCTTTGAAAGTGCGGCGAGGGTGTCCGACGAGGACGTTCCGGAGCAGGGGCAATTTCCGACATGAAATTTTCCAGGGTATGGGCAATGCCCAACAAGCACACGTTCGACATTAAGCCGATAGGAGATTTTGTGCGTGGCTATCTCTCCCAATCCAGGCGCTCAATCGACCCGTTTTGTTCAAACAAAAAGCTCTGCACCTACAATAACGATTTAGCCTTTGACGGGATCGACGCGGAGGAATTCTGCAAGCTAATTCATGATCAACAAATTGTTGTAGACCTTGCGTTATTCGATCCCCCTTACAGTCCTAGACAAATGAGCGAGTGCTATAAATCAGTCGGCCTTGAGGTGGGTATGAAGCAAACCCAGAATGGCGCTCTTTACTCCAGAGTCCGGAACGCACTCATACCGTGTTTATCAAGCGACTCGATTGTTTTGAGCTTCGGCTGGAATAGTGGAGGTATGGGTGAGAAGCATGGATTTGAGATAATCGAAATCATGCTCTGCTGCCACGGTGGGGGGGCACAATGATACGATCTGCCTCGCTGAAAGGCGAGTTAGGTAGCCTCAGCAGGCTCCCCTTGCATTTCTTCAACGCATTGGTCGAGCGAATCGGCCTCGGATTCCAGATCGAACCCGCGAACCTGCTTGGCGATCTCCTTGCATAGATCAACTGCCTCCTCCGGTGTGTCGCCCAGGGCAACAACCGACCCCACCTGTTTCATCTTCGCGATCTGGGGGATGAAAAAATCCACAATTCCGCCGTCGTCCTTCGTGTCGATACGGCAATGGTTGTAAATCTTCAAGTACTCCCGAATATCCTCGGGGAAGCGAATCGGTTGCCAGCGATCCAGAGCCCATTCTGAGCAGAGCAAAATCTGCGCTCCGAATTTCGCTTTCCACTTCGGTTCAACAAGCGTTCCCTCGGCTCCGTAGAAAAGAACCTCGTCGAGATTCTCCATCGCTTCCCACATGACTTCACCGGCAGGCGAAGCGTGGCGGCAGGTGAGATCAATCGGGATGTCGTTACGGAGTTCGCTGGAGAATGCGTTGCAGTAACCAAGCTCCTTCATCACGGGAGCAACTGCCTTGTTCACCGCGATCAATTCCGGTGGCAGATCATCGTAGTTCGAAACCTTCCCAAAGTAGGACTTGTCCTTTTGCTCGATCCCCCAGAAAGAGGATTTGGGGAACTGTCCAAACACCGAAAAACCGTCGTAGCCGATCTCCTTCGCGTCCGGGATGCTGGCCTCGATGATGAACGGCGTGAGGTATTGCAGTCCGCCATATTTTAAATCGAATTCATCAATCGCACCCTTCGCGTCGACGTAGTCTCTTGCGAACCACGTCTCTCCAAGGCCGCGAAATCCGGAGACCTTCACAAACCAGCCCTTGTCGCTGGGATTGTCCTGGAAGAATTTCCTCAGCGCGGCTGTGCCTTCAACGAGGTGGGACCCTCCAATTGGGACACCGGCTTTTTCCAATCGCTCTTTGGCTGTCCAGCGCGCCAGTTCAAGCTCGGCGCCTAAACCTGATCCCCAAACACGGTAGCCATGGTCTCGGAAATACTTCTGGAGCCAACCGTCGTGACAATCAG
>DATIIR010000102.1:0-13595 GCA_035479435.1 Chlamydiales bacterium | reverse complement strand
AAAAAAAGAATCTGGGTGAGAGGATTTGAACCTCCGACCTCTTGCACCCCATGCAAACGCGCTAGCCAAGCTGCGCTACACCCAGATGATCAGACAAAACAGACGCAAGCCCTTCAAATTGAATATCGGACTTCTTAAATTCCTTGATCCCGTGACGGGCACACTCCTCGACAATCTTCTCCAGAGTGTCGCCAGGATGGAGCTCAAGGGCAGTTATATCCACCGAAATCGATGCCGAAAAAACAACCCCATTCCGCAAACCCTTCACCTTGAAATTGGCAAAAATCGCATCCTTCTTGCGGGTCACATTCGTAAAGCGGATCACATTGTTCTCGGCCAGGTTTTTCAAGGGCAGACTCCGGTTAATGCGTAAATGGTAGAGGTTATGAATTCTTTCTGTCAATGTTCTTTGCTGAAAAAATGATTCGCTGCTAATCTCGACACCATTATGACACAGCTGAACGAAAAAATCGCTTACATGGACGCCTCCTGGTTAGCTCTGCTCCAGGATGAATTCGAAAAACCCTATATGAAGGCGCTCGAGGGTTTTTTGGCTCAAGAGGCGGCGGCCGGAGCGGTAGTCTACCCGCCGTTCGACCTGATCTTCAACGCCTTCTGCCAAACCCCGTTCGACCAGGTAAAGGTCGTGATCATGGGCCAAGATCCCTACCACGGCCCAGGACAGGCGCACGGCTTGTCGTTCAGCGTCCCCAAAGGCATACCCGCGCCCCCGTCACTGCAAAATATCTTCAAGGAACTCAAGTCCGATTTGGGGATCATGCCGCCCAATCACGGCTGCTTGATCGAGTGGGCCCGCCAAGGCGTCTTGCTCCTGAATGCGACGCTGACCGTGAGGGCGAATGAGGCCAAATCGCACCACGGCCAGGGCTGGGAAATGTTTACCGATCGCGTCGTGCAACTGCTTTGCACAAGAAAAGATCCCCTCGTCTTCTTGCTGTGGGGCAAGTCGGCTTACGATAAGTTCCAACACATCTGCACCAACGCCTCCCACCACTTGGTCCTCACCGCGCCCCACCCGTCGCCGCTGTCGGCCCACGCAGGGTTTTTGGGCTGCCACCACTTCTCAAAGACAAATGAATTCTTGAAACAGGTGGGGAAAAAACCGATCGACTGGGCGGTATGAGAAAGAAAAAACTCACCCTCTTCTCCGTCTACCTCACCTTCTTTGTCGACAACTTGAGCTGGGCGATCGTCTTCCCCATCTTCGCGCCCTATTTCCTCGATCCCGAAAATCCCCTCTTTTCCCCCGCGCTCTCCAACGCGACGCGGATGATGCTGCTGGGCTTTTTCCTCACGGCTTTCTCACTCGGACAATTCTTGGGCGCCCCCGTCATCGGCGAATATGCCGATCGCCACGGAAGGAAAAAGGCGCTGGCCGTGGGCGTCTCCTTCACTCTTGCGGGACTCATCCTCACCGCTTGGAGCATGCAGATCGGCAACCTCTACCTGCTCTTTGTAGGGCGCTTGATTACGGGGATCTTCGCGGGGAGCACCTCCGTCTGTCTCAGCTGCATCACCGATTTGAGCGATAGTGAGACGTCGAAGATGAAAAACTTCGGTTACCTCTCCATGATCGCGGGAGTCTCCTTCGTCTTCGGCGCTTTTGTGGGCGGTAAACTCTCCGATCGAACCATTAGCGCCTCTTTCACGGCCGATTTGCCCATTTGGCTTGCCTCCGGACTCACCTTCGTGAACCTCCTCTTTATCTTCTTCGGATTTAGAGAGACAAGTGTGGTTCACCCCTCCGTTAAGTTCCATTTCCTCGAGGCTTTTAGCCATATCAAGGTGGCCCTTCGCACAGAAAACATCAAGCGGGTCTATGCCATCTATTTCCTGTTCCTCTTCGCTTGGACGATCATCTTTCAGTTCATCTCCGTCCTCACGGTCGAGAAATTTTCATTCACGAACTCCAATATCGGCGACATGGCCCTATTCATGGGCGTCTGCTGGGCTCTCGGCTCCGGTTACATCAACAAAATATTGATCCACCGCTTCCACTCCCTCAACGTACTTGAATTTTGCCTCGTCGGTTTTACCATCCTTTGCGGTCTCATCGTCGTCCCCGACCAAATTTACGGAGTCATGCTCATTTTGGGACTCTGCGTCATCTTGGGAGGAATCGCGTGGCCGCTCTGTACCAGCTTGATCTCCAATACCGCGCCGCAGCAAATGCAGGGCAAAATTCTCGGCATGAGCCAGTCGATCCAATCGTTTGCCATGACCACTGCGCCCCTCGTCGGAGGGCTCGCGTTCCGCGTTTCTCTCGGATTGCCGTTTCTCATCGCCGCTGCCATCTGCTTGAGCGCAGCCCTGATTTACTATTTCACCTTGAAAAGTCGATGATTTTCGCTTAGTCTTAAAACTAATGAGAGAATGGATCGAAGAGCTATCAGATTGGATGGAGAAGCAAGAAGAACTCGCTTCTCCGCTCACCGATTTGTCTGAAGAAGTGGGGCAAACTGTGCTGGAAACAGATTCCCTTTTGCAAAGCTGCGATCAGTTGCAGTCGGCCTACGCCTCTCTGTTGGGAAAAGTGGATCATGGCAGCTCCTGAAGGCAATAGAATCGTCATTCGACTTCCCCGTTTGGAGTGGAGGTTTTTTCTCACCCTTCGCTTTGCGATCGTCGCCGCTTTTCTCCTTCTCGCCGCAGCTGTGGGCTATTGGTACAACGCCATCCGCCCTTATCTCTGGATCTCTGGCGCCCACGTCGAAGCATTTTCCGCCGCCATCAGCTCCGACTTTTCGGGGCGTATCGTCGAAATGAGCGCCCTTGAGGGCGACTCCGTTAAAAGAGGGCAAATGCTTCTCTCTCTCGATCGCGACCTTCTCATCGCTAAACAAGAACAAGTGAAACGCTCGATCGCCTCTCTCATCGAACAGGTCGAGTTGGAAAAAGAGCGCTTCGGTAGAGCTTTAGAAGAGTATCTCGCGGCGACCAGTGAACTGGAAAGTGGCCTCGGCACGCAAGATAAAGTGAAAAAACAGCTCAATCTCATGGAAGAGTCGCAAGAGAAATCGGACGCCGTTCAAACAGAGCTCGCAACCGCGCAATTCACCCTCTCCGACCTCGATCTGCAACTCAAAAAATCGACTCTCACAGCCCCATTTGATGGCATCATCCTCAAAAGATCGAAGCATCCAGGCGCCGCCCTCTCTTTTGGCGAACCCGTCTACGTCCTTTGCGATCCGAGTCGCCTCTGGATTGAAGCGCAAGTTCCCGAAAAGGAGATCGGCCTCGTCAACGTAGGCGCCCCTGTTCGGATCCAAGTGCCCGCCTATCCTAATAAAGAATTGATAGGCAAAGTCTCCTGGATCGGCCCCGCCACCGTAGCAAAGAGCTCCCTCCTCCCTTTTCTAGGGCAAAATGAGGCCGTTCCCATCCGCATTGCCCTCGAAAACCCAGGCTTTTCTTTAAAACCAGGTCTCTCGGCCCACGTCGGCCTCAAAGTGCGTTAGTTTTTAATTTTATTAGTTCTGGCAATTGCGTGTTGTTAGTATCATTAGCTCATCCTAAACCAAAATAAGGATTTGTTATGATAGCGCCAATAAATGCATGTAATCCAATTGTTGACAAACAGAGAGAAGTCACATTTGTGAAAGAGGCCGATGTGGCTCAATACAAAGGTTCCGATTATGCCAACGCAATTCGCGTGGAAAGGGGAATCTCTCTGGATGAAGCGTTCAAGATCGCGAAGAACGATCCCGAGATCGATTATTTTGTTTATGTGAAAGGGTATTCGATGGTTTTGGAAATCCCACCTGGTGTTCCCTTTGATGCAGAAAAAGATCCACTCGAACTGGTTACCCACACTCGCTTTATCTACGACGACGGCCGTCCTAGCGAAGGATATTGCCGTATTTTCAAACAGGGCGACGTTGTTTTCTTCAAAAATGAAGGAAAGTGGCTTGGCACCGCGCCGGGACTCGCCGACGTTTACTCTAAACAGTGCTAGATAGGTAAGGCCGGGCTTTCCGGCCTTTTCTTTTTCTGTTAGACTTTTCCCATGCAATTACCCGAAGAACTGCAAACAGCCATCGATCACATCGCGAAGCACTCTCCCGCGCTCGGTAGGGCCCGTGCAGCTCTGACTCAAGACTACAAAGAGGGGCGCACCTCCCCATTTAGCGATGAAGCCAAACGACTTGCCTATCTAGGTGCCCGTCTCCCCGCCACCTACGCCGCCGTCCACAAAGCGCTCCAAAACTGCCCCCCGTTCACCCACTTGCTCGACCTCGGCGCCGGACCCGGCACAGCCTCCTGGGCAGCCGCAGATCTCTTTCCGCTCACCCAAATCACCCTCATCGAAAAAAGCCCGGAGGCGATCGCCCTCGGCAAAACGCTCGCCGCCCACTCCACTCACCCCGCCCTTCAGAGCGCGCGTTGGATCCAGCAGTCGCTCGCCGACCCGCTCCCCACCGCAGACGCAGCCATCCTCTCCTACGTCCTCAACGAGATCGGCGACCCCGTCCCCCTCATCGAGCGCCTCTGGAAAGCTGTTCCGCTCCTCATTCTTGTCGAGCCAGGCACGCCCAAAGGGTTCGCTATCATCCGCAAAGCGCGCACCCAACTCATCTCTCTTGGCGCCCACCTCCTCGCTCCCTGTCCCCACGCGCATGCCTGTCCCGTTCAAGGCTCAGACTGGTGCCACTTCTCCGCCCGCGTCGAACGGACCCGCCTCCACCGGCTACTCAAAGAAGGCTCTCTCGGGTATGAAGATGAGAAATTTTCCTATTTGATTGCATCCAAAACGGCGGGTCCCTCCGTTTCGGGCCGCATCGTCCGCCATCCGCTCAAGCAATCGGGCCACGTTCGAGTCGCCCTTTGCACAGCGCAAGGCAAGCTAGAAGAAAAGGTAATCACCCGCAAAGACAAAGAGTCCTATCGCAAAGCGCGCGATGCTGAGTGGGGTGATGTTCCAGCTTTTGACTTTTAGGCGATCGGGGTGGAGCTCTAGTTCGCAAAAGTGGCCTGTCTTGACCTTCAATTTGTCGATTTGCTTGGCTGCGGCGAGTTTTTCCCACTCGTCGGAGAAAAATCGGATGAGGCCGTTGCTCGAAACAGCGATGATCACATCGCCCGAGACATAGGTTTTGCGAATGGTGGCGAGCCATCGGTCGATGTTGGACTTATGACTTTGTAAACTGCCGCCGAAAATGCCCTCCGCCCACTCGCCCGCTTCCGTCCAACCGTTATACTCTGTGGGCCAGCGGCGAGAGATCTCTTCGGAAGTTAACCCCTCCCACGCGCCATAGTCGATTTCTGTCAGAGAGGGTTCGCGCACCTTCAGCCTCTCTTCCACACACAGGCGTTGGGCGATGATTTCTGCCGATTCGATTTGCCTTGTCAATGTGCCCGCGTAAATGGCGGCGGGGCGAATCGATTGGGAAAGAAAATAGTCGCCGAGTTGTTCGGCCTGTTTTCTCCCTTGCGCGGTGAGAGGAAGATCGGTGCGTGCGCCCACTTGCGTAGCCACCTGTCCCGCTTCGAATGTGTTGCCATGGCGGACCAAAATCAGGCGGATCACAATAATTCACCCTCTCTTGCGATGACCGATTCGATGAAAGCGACATCTTCGGGCCTGTCGACGGAACCGTGCGTGCGCCCTCTATAATCCACCTCAACAACGCGAATCGGGATCCCGTTTTCCAGCGCGCGGAGCTGCTCCAACTTCTCCGACTTCTCAAACAAACCTTCGGGTAGCTGGCTTAGCCTCTGCAGCGTTTGTATTCGGTAGGCATAGAGGCCAATGTGGCGGTAAACCGGCCGCTCAGAGTGCATCTCATCTCGGTGATAGGGAATCAAAGCCTTAGAAAAGTAGAGTGCATTTCCTTTCCGGTCAAACGTCACCGTCGTGCCGCTCGAACTGCCCCCCCGTTTGCTCGCGACAAAATCGGTCAAAGCTCGTCCCTGCAGACGGACAGCGGGAGTGGCCATTTGCACTGTTGGATCGTCCAACAGGGCCTGCAACACTTTCTCAATGACCCACGGAGGCGTCAAAACCGCATCGCCCTGCAAACTAAAGAAGATCGAGTGTCTGCTGAAGTGGCGCGACGCCTCAGCCACTCTGTCGGTGCCGGTGAGACAATCAGGGCTTGTCATCACCACTTTGGCGCCGAAAGCTGTTGCAAATTGTCTCAGTTGTTCATCATCGGTAGCGATAATGACTTCATTGGCGTTTCCGGAAGCCTTGCCGATGCGCCAGACCCGTTCGATCATGGTTTTCCCCGCAATCAGCGCCAAAGGCTTGCTTGGGAATCTTGTCGACGCCATCCGAGCGGGAATAATGATCACTGCGCTTTCTGTCATAGACAAAGATCGTACCATTTTGCCGTTTTCCCACAAATGTAAAGCCGCTTTACATTGAAAATTTTAGACCCTAGTGGGGAGATCTTTAGGCGCGATTTATAATGGGGTAATTGCTATAATAAGGGTGAGGTGGCGATGTATAGGGAAATTATAGATCGTTTAATTGCATATCCGCAAAGAGGGCAAATCAAAGTTGATTTTGACCTGAAATTAAAAATTTTCCGTTTATCCATCCCGATTTTTGTCTCTAAGCCTGAGCTGCCGCCCGCGGTTAGAAGTTATGTGGAAGCGCGAAAAGAGGTCTCCTTCAAGCCCCACACCACGTCATTTCAGATCAGCGATCATAAAGTACTCCTCGTCCAGGAGATCCCATTCACTGTCGATTTCCAATCTACGCTGCGCAAACAAGTCGATGCATTTTGGCACATGTCCAAGGAGTGTCATCGGATGCTTTCTGAAATGGCCATTGAAGAGAAATACAAAACGGCGCTCCATCTTGACTCCCATTCCGAAGAGTGACAAAATGAGCTCATGGTCTTTACGGGTTCATTGGTTGCGCTCATCACGCCTTTCGATAGGAAGGGGCGTCTCGACCGGAAAACGGTAGAGAAGCTCGTCGAGTGGCACATCGCTGAAGGTACCGACGGGATTGTTTGTTGCGCTACGACAGGCGAGGGGCCCTGCCTCTCTAGCTCTGACAAGAAGGCCCTTGCCGAAATCTGCATTCGCACTTCGGCTGGCCGCATTCCCATCATCGTCTCTACCGGCACTAACGACACCCGCGCCTCTGTTCGCGATACGGAGAGGGCTCAGAAATTGGGTGCCAGCGGTTGTCTGGCCGTTACGCCCTATTACAATAAACCCACGCAGAGGGGCCTCCTCCTTCACTACAGAGAGATCGGCAAGGTGGGGCTTCCTGTCATCGTCTATCACAATCCGCCCCGCGCCGTCATCAAACTCACTTTCGAAACCATTGCCGAGCTGGGCCAAATCCCGAACATTGTCGCGCTGAAAGATTCGAATCACGACATCGAATTTGCGCGCAAAATCCACAAACTGATCCCCATTTTTGCGGGCGATGACGACGTCACCGTCGACGTCATCCGCGCGGGTGGCGTCGGCTCTATCGGCGTCACGACGAATCTCATTCCCCGAGGCTGGAAGAAGATGGTGCAATACGCGCTGCAAGGCCAGTGGGACAAGGCGGATCAGCTTCTACAGCGATACACGCCCCTCCTCAAAGCCATCTTTTCTGAGGTAAACCCACAAGGGATCAAGTTCGCCACATCGTGGATTGGCAAGTGCCAACCTATCCTCCGTCTTCCGATGCTCCTCCCCGCAGAAACGGCCCAACTGGCCATCCAGAAAGAAATCCTCCGCCTAGCCCTGCCTCAGTTTGTAAAGCAGGCAATTGGCTACACACAAAAATGAATGAGTTTTGCGATTGTCTTTAGGGTGGGGTTTTTGTTTCGAAGACTGTGATAAATTGTGGAACGAGGAATGCCTTCTTCCTTAGCTAATTGCGATTTATTTAGAGCGCTCACGTGAATGGCAATGATTTCGGCGGCCCCTTCTGGATCGTTATCTCTTAAACATTCCCAGAAAGCCTGGGCGACGAGTCTCTGGTTGGTCAAAACCTTTGAAGGATCATGTGTCGGAAGATGAACGCCCTTTTTAAGGCGATGGGTCTTTTTCAACGTACTTCCTGAAGATCTTTTTTTGTACATGGACTAAGTGAATTTTTTGTCATTGTACAACATATTGGACATTTACCAAAGGACATTTTAAGAGTCAATGGGACTAGCAGTAAAAACATATTTTCTTAATAATCGGCGTGTGTAAAATTATTCCTTTACTTAAATATTTTTTATCATCTATCATCGCGACTCCAATTTTTTGAGGTTGTGTTATGAAACTAGATGCTGTGCCTCTTTTGGCGACTTATCCTGGGGCCGATACCGTTGAGCCGCTTCGGCCAACGAGTGGCTGGCGGACTTGGTGCGGAGGAGAATCCTCTGATCTCTTGAAGGGGGCCTGCGCGGCGACGATGCTGGCTGCTTCGGCCATCGTGAGATTGCAAGACTACGGTAGAGTGGTCAACAGCTTGAGTACCGTCGGTGCCGGCATCGGCTTGCAAAGCCTTGTGAATCTATGCACCGAAAATGGATACGCATCTCGCGTTCAACAGTTTTCCCAAAGCGTAGCGGGCGGGAATACACTTTATCTGGTCTCCCAGCTGGCGATCAATAACATCATCGCAAAAGGCCCGGGCATAGTAGTCGGCGGCTGTATGTTGGGAGCCAATGCGGCCCTTTGGGCCAAACAACTGATCGACAAACGCTTCGGTCTTCAGGTCGATGATGCCCCATCCAATGCCTTAGAAAATAAGGGCCCCAAATTGCAGTGCTTTACCTTTTCCCTGCGCAGTAAGGTCCATTGTCCTTTGAAATGGGTGACCGCTGCGGCGTGTGCTCTTGCCTGTATTCGGTACAAAGACAGTCCAGACTACAGAGGTCTGGCAGCGTGGGGCGCGAGTTACTTTGCTTTTGAACCAGTGGGTCAGTTTGGCGTGAAGGTGGCCGATCTGGGAGCTCAGCGCGGATGGCGCATCTTTAAAACCTGTATCAATACGTTTAGCTATGTGGCGGTTCCTTGTTTGCTGTTCCCATGGGATAAGCAAGGTACTACCAGGGCATTTGTTCAGCTGTCGGTCGTAGGGGCCTTCATGGGTCTTTTTGGCGGCTTTTTATACCGCACGCAAGAAAACGAATTGAGAAAAACGGACATCGACCTCATATCAGCTCTCAAATCGCGCCCTCCTGTTGAAAATTTGGCCTTCAAAGTTTGGAGAATCTCTTGGCCCGTGCTGATTTTTGCGAGTACGACAGCCTTTACCATCAGCCAATGGGCAAGCGGTAAAGTGGAAGACAGATTGGCGATGGGGACCATGTATGCAGGATACCTCTACACATTTGCGAAAGCACTTGCCATCAACCGCTACTGGAATCTAGACAGTAGGTGCAAAAAGCAACATCTCACCCTATGGGACAGGTTTGTTGACGGAAGGGTGGTTTCGCAGATCATCCCCCGCATGGTTGGGATCAACCCGGTCCACCTCTCTTACGCCTTGACGAACTCCATTCCGATGCAGAGCGGTCAATCTTTGGACTTTCCCCATCAGATTTTGTACTGCTTTGCCTGGTTTTGTTTAGGGAAAGGAATGGCTTCAGAATTTGTACAGACGATGGGAGACAACCAGGGGACGGCTGTCCGCTCCACCACCATGCTCTTCATTAGCGCGATGATGGCCCAATACTTCTACATGAATCCGCAAGAGGTGCCCAAATGAGCCCAGGTATTGTCGCAGCGCGGGAGCTCCAAATGCTCGGCCTTCACCGTGGTGAGCTGTTGCAAGCGAGAGCTAAAACTTGGGAAATGAAGGAGCGTATCAATGAGATGAGGCGGGTCATCCCCGATATCTTAGATGGGCTTCGTAAGGGCAAAAAGATCTATTCCGAATTCGGGACGGCGCGTCAATTCGTGGAAGCCAACTACTCTCGTAGGGACACCACACAGGGGGACTATTTCGAAGAACTCAAAGGATATGCCTACGGAGCCTTGCCATTTCCTCAAGAGGGGTTGTGCTATCCAAATCCTGAGCCCAAGTATATCGATGCTGTAGAAGTTGTCAGAAAACGGGCATTTTCCTCTTTGAATCGCTGGTTTAACCCAGTGCCGGATGAAAAGGGAGCGGTTGCAGCGCCTCGTCCCCTCACTCAGGAAGAGAGCGAGGCCGCTACCCAACTCTGCTATAGCGGGGGGGCGCTTTTCATTAACGGGAGAGTGGTCTACTTCTCAGAGCTCCTCAAATTATGGAGGAGTTTTGGGAACGAACAGACGGCGGATCCGTTTTTGCGCCAGCTAACGCATCAGGTGGAAGAGGCTGAATTGCAAGTTGCTGAATTTAAGCAGTTTAGTGGCGAGCGCTCCTTCCGAGATTTTTTGGCGAAATGTTCCATTGAGGTTGTGGGAAAAAATCTCGGCGTTAAATTGACGCCCGCCTTGAGAGCACATTTGTTGCGCCTTTTTCTCGGCGATGAGGAGCTCCGTTCCGATCTCTGTTACTTCACGGCGAATTTGCCCCTTCTTTACCAGATGGATTTTTCAAAGCTCAAGCGCCCCCCTTCAGAAAAATTGCTCCTCTCTTTGCAGATTTTCCTCTTCATGGTGCAAAGTCACGGAGTGGAAGCTAAAAATCAGCCGGCATTGCTCGATATGGTGATACATAGGGGAGCACAGTGGAATTTGGAGAGTCTCCGCGGCTTCCAACATAGGCAGTGGAATGACCTAGACTGGCCACGACGTGCCATGGCATTCCAGCCGGCGTGGGAGAGGATGGAATCGCTTTTGGGAACGATTGCGGGAAGGCGCGTCTCTCTCTCTCAACCTTCCGAGGAGGACCAGAAGTTGTTCAAGGATCCCCTTTGCTGGCCTCTCTTTAGCCTTCTTTGGCAAACGGAGACACACCAAAAGTGGAACGCCCTTTTTACATCCCTTACCGAGGAAGGGCGCTTTTCTCTATCGATTCGCGTCGTTTATGAATTTTGCAAGGCCAATGGAAGTCATCTGAATTTAGTAGAACATTGTGCCCAACAATATCGTGATATCTTGGGTATGTTGAGGGTCGGAGTTCAGCATGCAGAAAATCTCTTTCTCGATCCCCCCGTGATATGTAATGAACAAGAGGCGGCGACTCTCTCTTTTGCAACTGAGAGGACGAGGCAATTCATTGCGCGCATGGACCCGTATCCCCAAGTGGAGCCGGCCCAATACATGCGAATGCTTCGCGTCTACATCCATTACCCGTCCGAGCTGTTGTTCGATCTATTGGCAGATGCAAAAGATTTTGGGATTGAGAACATTTCGAAGGAGTTGTTGGCGGAGGTTTTAATCGCGCCACATGCGCCGTTTGCTCCTGGGCTGCAGGCGGCTCCTAGAGTGCAGAGTCCAATGCATGCCATTGTGAAAGTAAGTCCCATAGCTCCAGATGACCGCAACCCAGCTCAGATCGCTATCGACGCGGAGCAAGTGACGGAGGATCGCCGGAATAAGGCGAAGGCAATTGCCCGAAAAATTCAAGAGACGTATGGATTTTCCGATCAGGAGATCTTTTTTTTATACCTAGAAATCATTCGTCTTCTGGTGAGAGGTCAGGAGGAACACATTGGGTTGATTTCACGGGTCGTTCACGAATTGGTTGATTTTTGTCCCGTTCTAAACAAAAAAGAGATCTACTTTCTCTTTCTCTACCACCCGGCAGTTACCCTCGAACAAGTGGCCGCTCTTCAGGTTAGGGTGGAAGAGGCCAAAGTTCAACAAGATCGGGTTGAGGAATTTGTGAGAATTCTTTCCGCGCCTTGTACAGATCCCCACATACAAAATGTCTTTGAAAATGGGTGTTTACAATCGCTCCTTTCTGCTTTCTTTCCCCCTGCACAGCCATTTACCGATTCTCTGCGCATCCAAGAGTGGGCACAGGAGGGTGTTATTTGGACTTCGCGTTCACTGAATACCCAGGTGGGAATGGTGAAACCCATTTTGGACAACGCTCCTCTCGCAGTTTATTTCCATCGAGAGAAAATCGGAGGAATTCCCGTTTTCTTTCTCTCTTTTCACGACACAAAAAAGAGGACCGCTTATTCCGCATTCCTGCCGCTTTGGGCGAAGGGTGACGGTAGGACATTTTATGACGCACTTGTCCGATCGTGCCACATTGTATTTGTGAAGGAGGAGATAATAGCAAGTGAAATGGCAAGCAATGAGTTGGATGAAGAGCAAAATAAAGCGATGCTGGAGTTTCTTGAACGGGCCAAAAAGGCCTACAGTACCTGTTTTCGCGGTTTTCATTTCGATTCTGGCTCCTCCGATCCATTGCAAGTAGCCGCCCAAGGAGATGTGTATCAGTTCCTTTCCCACCCCCGAGGTTCTTTGCTCCCCTTGGCCCTATTTCGGCTGGCGCAAGTGCCAGAGGGCTATCTGCCCGACGCGAGCGTAGATTTTGTCGAGAGGGTGCGCCAAGGAGGGTTGTTTATGAGACGCCAAGAGCGGCCTGAACCTTTAAATCTCGAGCTTGTCATTGCACAAGGATTTGAGGATCGGCTTCAACTGCCCATTTCCTATCGCGTTCGGCTTCTAGCGGATTCCATACCAAAGGAGGAACCGAAACCCATCAAGCCGGGAGAAGTAGACCCGCATCAAACCAATCAGGTCGATTTAAGCGTACAACTTCCCGGTAGGCTGCCTGTTAGCATTCCCATGCATTATCCGTTTACACTTTTGGCCGATCCAGTTGCCTTTCAGACCCGTTTCGATTACCACAATTTCCTCCTGAAGGCGTGGGTCTATTACTACATGGTACACAAAGAATGATTGCCGTTTCTCCGAAACCAGCGGCGTGTCCAATTCAGCTTTATAGAGAGGGGAGACCAGAGGACACTACGTCCCCAATGCGGCTGTCGGTTTATGGGCTTTGTTTTCGCGTCTGGATTCCCAAGTCGGGGCAAGAGAGCATCCCCAATGTTAACTTTATTGAGACCACTCTCCCGATAGCAGGAGAATCAATCAAGCTCGCGATCGATTGTCAGGATCTCATCAGGCGCTTGAAGGTTCTGGCGGATGCAAATATCGTCACCTATGCCGACGCACAGAAGGCGTGTTTGGAAAATAGTTTCACCACATTTATGGAGGGTATTGAACGGCCCTTGCGCTGGAAACAACACCTCACTCAAATTGTAAGTAAAGAGGAAGTTCTCTGCTTGTTGGACTTTCTCCATTCCAGTCAGTCCAAGTGGCAACTAGGCACCTTGATTCCCCGTTCCGAAAGCGAGATGCTGTACGATTTCGAATACGGCGAAGATGGCTCGATTTCAATACACTATACGAGACAACAAGGTGAAGAAATCCAACTTTTGGTCATGAATCTCGACAGTGGCGAAACATTTCAATTTGAGGAAATAGACGACAAAGTCCGCTCTTTTGTGGGCCTTTTCAATGAGAGCGAGGGGATCGTCCAATTTTTCAAAATCCTTCAAATGGGAAGATCTTTTTTCGCAAAGATCCCGCTCTGCGATGGTTCGCTAGAAACTATCAGATTGAACTTCCCCTTATCGCGTAAAATAAAAATTGCAAGACAACTGGCAAGCGGCTTAGCAGTCATGGAGGAGAAACAGATCGTTCACTGCGGCATTTTCCCCTCTGCAGTTCTG
>DATIIR010000101.1:0-2805 GCA_035479435.1 Chlamydiales bacterium | reverse complement strand
TCTCTTTCATGCCAAGATCAACGATGAAAACGATGGAACGATATAACGATAGGAAGAAAAATAATATAAAATTCTTATCGTTAAATCGTTATATCATTCAATCGTTGTTTTTGGCGAACGAACAGGCCGGACTTGCAAGAGGGGTTATGCAATACACACCCCTTAACCTGCTGATTTCTTAAAGACAGTTTTATTAGGAGATAGTCGAGGTTATTGGGGGCAGCGGGGGCTTCACCCGACTGCCTTTCGTGAACGTGTGCGTGCCCGTGCCCGTGCCCGATTTCGGGGCCCTTGGCCCCGCCGCAGTTTTGCATTCTGCATTTAAACCGGTTGTAACTTGGTTGCGATCTGGGAGAGCGCGTCTGCGAAAATTTCTACTTCTTCGGCTGTGTTGTAGAGGCCAAAAGAGATGCGGGCAGCGGCGGTGAGGCCGAGCTTGCGCAAAAGGGGCTGCGCGCAGAGATGGCCCGAACGGATGGCGATGTTTTTCAGATCGAGAAGCGTCGCCAGATCGAGCGGATGAACCCCTTCAAGCTGGAAAGTAATAATCGGCCCTTTCTGAGGTGCGTTTCCAATGATCTTGAGGCCCGGGATAGCGAGGAGGCGCTCGGTGGCGAGAGAGAGGAGCGTGTCGGGTTGTCTGTTATTGGCGACAAATTCGAGGGCCGTTTTCAGAGCGACCACTTGCGCGATAAGGGGAGTTCCCGCTTCAAAACGGAGGGGAGGCTTCTGAAAGGTGGTGCGCTCCAGCTCGACGGTCTCTATCATATCGCCACCGCCCTGGATAGGGGGCATCACTTCGAGTAGCTCCTCTTTACCATAGAGAACGCCAACTCCCGTGGGTCCATAGCACTTGTGCCCCGAAAAGGCGTAAAAATCACAATTGAGCGCTTGCACGTCGATGGGTAAATGGGGAGCCGCTTGCGCGCCGTCAACGACCATCTTGGCGCCGACAATGTGGGCCGCTCGGGTGATCTCCGCAATGGGATTGATGGTGCCTGTCACATTGGAAATATGGGCCAAAGAGACGAGTTTTGTCTTCGCGCTAATGCGCCCTTTCCATTCGAGTACGCCCTCTTCATTCATGGGGATCCACTCGAGGATCGCGCCCGTTTGTTTAGCGACCATCTGCCACGGAACAATGTTCGAGTGGTGTTCCATCTCAGAGATGAGAATCTCATCGCCCGGCTTGAGGAAGGTTCTCGCGTAGCTCTGCGCGACGAGATTGAGTGCGTCGGTCGTGCCGCGCGTGAAGACGATTTCCCCCTCCTTCGCGTTGAGAAAGCGGGCGGCGGCCGCGCGCGTCTCGTTGTATTGCTCCGTGGCTCTCAGCGAACCGCGGTAAATGGCGCGGTGCACAGTGGCGTAATCTTCAGCATAGAATCGGGTGAGCGCGTCGATCACACACTGCGGCTTATGCGCCGTAGCTGCACTGTCGAGATAAATCAGCTCGGGGTGGGCATGAAAAATGGGGAATTCATCGCGCATGGTCTAAAATCTCCTTACAAAATCCCTCGATGAGCCACTCCTTCGCCTGTTCGAGCGATAGGCCGCGCGAACGGAGATAGAAGAGCTGCTCTTCATCGAGTTGTCCCACTGTTGCACCGTGGGAAGCCTTCACATCATCGGCAAAGATCTCTAGGTTGGGTTTGGCATTGGCAACGGCTTCATCGCTTAAGATGAGATTATTGTTCAGCTGATAGGCTTCTGTCTTCTGCGCCGCGGGGCGAACGAGGATCTTCCCTTCGAAAGAAAACCTGCTCTTGTCCCTTAAAACGGCCTTGAAATGTTGCCGCGAATGGGTATGAGGTGCCACGTGTTCTATGCTGGCGTGAACGTGAGACTCTTCGCTGCCGCTATTGCAGGCAAGGCCAAACACTTCCGCCTCGCTATTTTCTTCCGCTAATTGCACCTTCAGCGAAGTGCGCAGCTGCTTGCCCAAGAGGACCATCTTCAGCTTACTGTCCCGCTTCTGCGTCGCCCGAATCGATTGGAATTGCCCCTCTTGTCGGTCATGGAATGCGAGACGCGCCCCTTCGTCGAGGACAAAGTCGAGTGCGCTGTTGCAAAAGTTGCTTTTGCCTTGCGAAGTTTGAGTGAGGGTCAGCTCTGCGTGGCGACCCAGATAGACGTGGATACGGGGGCTCACAAAATCTTCAGAAACAAAGAGATGGGTTAAATGTAAAGCCGCTTTACATTTGGGGGGAAGGTAGAGAAACGCTCCCCGCCCATGAAACGCTCCATTGAGCGCGGCGAACGGATCGGTCTCCTCTTTCAGTCCCTTGGCTAGCCGAGTTTGCAAGAAGAGGCCGTAGGAGCGCATCGCGCCCTCTAAAGGCAAACAGACGAGCGGCGCCGGCACTTGAGAAAATGTCTCTTCGAAGAAGCCATCGACAAACAGGAGCCCATCTCTCATTTGGGCCGCATCTGTCTTCCTTTCGGCTAGTTTAGGAAAGACGAGATGTTTGGGAGACAAATACTGAAAGGCCTCTTGTTTGGGACGGGGAAGGCCGATCTCTTCAAAGCGGTCCCACCCCTTCTTGCGAAAGTTAAGCAGGGGATCTTTCGGATCGAGGAAGCTCATCCAGTGCTTATCAAGCATAGCCCTGTCTCTCCAGCTCCAAAGCGAGCTCGGGGCCACCGGTCCTGACGATCTTTCCCCCATCCAACACGTGGACAAAATCGGGGCGGATGTAGTCGAGGAGGCGCTGATAGTGGGTGATGATCAACAATGCGTTGTCGCTGCGGCGCATTTCGTTGACGCCCTTGGCGACGATGCGCATCGCGTCGATATCGAGCCCCGAA
>DATIIR010000100.1:0-11630 GCA_035479435.1 Chlamydiales bacterium | reverse complement strand
AGTGGACTGTACCATTTTTTCAACCACCGAGAGCACCGAGAGACACCGAGGCGCGAAACGCGCATTTGGTTCAATCGGTCACATAGGTAACACTTAGTTCACCTACATAGGTTACACTTTTCCTGGATATTTGTTTTCGTCTTTCTCTTGTCACAGAGAAGTTCTTCGCCTCCAAAAACAGTAGTCGTTGGCGAGTACCTATAGGGTGATATTAGTTCAAACAAAGAGAGAAGGGGATCCCCCCATGGGGGGATCGCGCCGTTTAAAATACTTTTCATCTTCGAACAACTCTTTTCCTGTCCAATCTTGGTTTCTCAATACGTTTAGTTCCATTCTGAAGTTTTCCCAAATACACTGGCCCATAATTCACTTTCACTCCATCTGCAGCTTCAATTATGCCAACGTATTCTCCCTGCAGGGTATGACTCACGTAGTATTCGAATTGCCTTATCCAGATACAACCGTTTTGCCCCACTTTCCTTACGAGCTGCTGCTGAGTATCGTATTCAGGAGATCTTAAAACTCCATCCCATAATCTCGAGGATCTATGATAATGTTTTATCGGAGGATCCATATTTAGAGCTTCATGTGGTCTTTCGTAATTATATTCTTCTTGGAATATGGACATTCTTTTCGCTTGTTCTTCTAAGTTCATTGCCGGCGGGAGTGCTACTGATTGTTTTAACGTTAAATGGAATCTTTCGTGCCTTCCATTCTCCTCCGGGTGCCCAGGATTAATCCACTCAGGTAAAACTCCAGATTTAATAAATTTGATCGACAACTCCGTTAAACGTCCTGCTCCCACAGACCCAAAAGGAGATCCATTGTCCGTCCTAATTCTGTTAGGCAACCCATACTCCCGAAAGGCTTCAGCAAAAACTGGCCAAACACCCTCGGCAGATTTGTTCTTCAGATGCATGCATTTAATTAAGAATCTTGAAAAACCATCCGTTATAGTTAATGGTTCGCATTTCGTATTATCTCCTGTTAAAAACCACCCCTTGAAATCCGCCATCCACACATCGTTACTGCCATTCAGTTCTCCTAAAGGATGTGTTGCAGGAACATACCCCCTAAGCCTCCTGGAAACAGTCAGATTACTTCCCTTAAAAATCTCGTACATACGGGTGGGCGAGGGCCAGTCTATTCTAGGATGATCGTGGCTCAATTTTCTGATAATTTTTTTGGGACCCCATGTTCTCTTTTTAAGCTTGAGGTCTACAGCCATAGCGATTACTTCCGGGCTGTACAATTTATTAGGGTGCCTAGGGGCCTTAGATTGGTCTTTGAGTCCACCCTCTCCTAAACGTTTATAACGCTCACACCACTTGTATGCAGTTTTACGGCTTACGCCAAACTCTTTGCATAGATCACTCATACTGGTTGTTCCCTTCCAGTAAGCTTCCGCTAAATATTTTCTTTGATCTTCCACTTTTTCTAATCTCCAGGCCATTAGATACTCCCATCTTTTGGCCATTAATTATTCAGGTTTTCCCTGAAAAGTGTTACCTATGTTGGTGAATCAATTTGTTTACTCTTTAGGGGAAGGCTTCCCCAGAAGCAGCCCAAACTGTCACCCATGTTGGTGAATCAAAGTGTTACCTATGTTGGTGAATTGGACCATTTTCCTACCCTTTCTCGGTGCTCTCGGTGTGCTCGGTGGTTAATTTTACCCTTCAGGTACATAGTTTTTCCATTGCGAACCGTGCTGATCGTTTTACCGAACCTGTGAAACGGCAGAGAATAGATCGCTTCCGTCGCTAAATTACGTCTTGCTTAATATTTCCTTTGCAAATTATTTCCGAATCGGGCTAAACTGTCTCTTCCATTCAGATTGAGAGGTTGTCAAATTATGGCTTCGCCACCTAGATCATCCAGTCTTAGATCTCGTGTGGGCTCTTGCGATTCATTAGCGGGGCTGTGCTACGAGGAGAAATTAATAGATGATCCCAGATGGAGGATTAAGCAGGGTCGCTACGTTGTTATCGATTTGACTTTTAGGCGTACTGGAAATTGTGAGAGACATATTAATTCGATACGCGAGAGATTGCCGGGCGTGCCAGTTACACGACTCCTTGGGCCGCCCGGTGATGGGTGCGCTTACGCTCGGATAGTGACTCTGCAAAATGCTATGGACACCACATTGGAGGTTCTCAAGGCCATATTTCCACGTTTTTTTGTCATGAATAGCTAGCAAAATAGTTGTTCTTTGGGTTAAGATGTTTCAATTTTCAACAAGGGAGATTTCTTTATGGCAGCTGCAGCAGGTGAAGTATTAGTTAGTCCACCTAGATCATCACCAGGGATTGATGGCAGGTACGTGTATGATTCGTCGCAGCAATCGAGTGCGTTTAGGGAGGGAGTCCTTAAAGGGAGGGCTAGTGTTCCGCCCCCTTCTGTGAGTTTGAGTGCACACGCTCTCGCAAATCTTTCCAGGATGGCCAGAGAAGCGCAGGCGGCAAAGCGCGACATCATTGAGCGGCTCGGGTTCAATACGAGGGATTGGTCAAATGTGCCGCCCTCAGAAATTGCTGCTTTTCAGAGAATAACGGAGCAGGTGAGCGCTCACAAAAGGGTGGCTTGTTCTACGGCTTCTTCACAAATTCAATCTGAAGTGCCTCAATGGATTTTCTCCGGAGAGCCAGTACCGGCGTTTGATCTCTATTTCAAGAATCCTAAAGCACAAGGTCAGTTTCTTACTGAGATAGATCAGATTGGAGACTGTCGCCGCTCTGTAGATGGACCCCGAGTGCGCGTACAGCCGCGAGTACCGATGTCAGATGGTCGTAGCGTGGATCAGTTGCATGCGCAACTAGCCCGAATATTTGGACCTGGGTTTGATGCACAACGATGTGAATCTCAGTCGGTGAGTAATCCATCTGCGCCGGTGTTCGGGGCTCCTGTGGAGCGAGAGCCAGATCTTCATCAGATGTTTCCTCATATTGTAACGAAGGAGGGTAGCGTGCCCCTTTCTACGCTATATGGATTGGATTTAGAGACTTTAGGACAACTTTTCAGAGAGAAGGTGCCTTCTCCGGTAAGAGATCGCTTGCAAAGTGCTTGGGGCGTAATAGTGTAGAGAGCAGGGTTTTTGCATACGCGTGGTGCGGGTGGGCGAAAAGCTCATCCGTCCCTTTTAGCTCGACGATTTGGCCGCGGTGCATGACCGCAACGCGGGTCGATAGGTAGCGGACCATCGCTAGATCGTGGCCGATAAAGAGAATCGTGAGGGTGAGCTCCTTCTGCAGGCGCTGGAGTAGATTGACGATCTGCGCTTGGATCGAGACGTCGAGCGCCGAGATAGGCTCGTCGCAGATGAGGAGTTCCGGGTTGAGCGCTAGAGCGCGGGCGATGCCGACGCGCTGTCTCTGGCCGCCGCTAAATTCGTGCGGGTAACGGTATTTCGCCTGGCGAGGAAGTCCTACGAGGTCGAGCAGCTCATCGACGCGGCTGGGCAGATTGTGAATGTGAGTGGGCTCCTCAAGAATAGCGCCAATGGACATGCGGGGATTGAGAGACGAATAGGGATCTTGAAATACCATCTGCATGCGGCGGGGAAGGAGAGTCGTCTTCCTCTGTCCTTCGAAAAAGATGTGTCCCGAAGTGGGTTCGATAAGCCCCAAAATCATGCGGCCAAGAGTCGATTTTCCCGAGCCCGATTCGCCGACAAGGCCGAGCGTTTCTCCCCGTTCGATCGTGAAAGAGACGTTGTCAACAGCCTTGAGGAGCTGATCTCCGAGCTTGTAGATTTTAGTCAGGTTTTTCACTTCAATCATGGGATTCTCCAGCAGGCGATGGGGCCGGGGGGCTCTTCGTTGCACTTGGGCGCAGCGAAGGGGCACCGCTCCTTGAAGGCGCACCCGGTGGGGAGGAGGAGCAGGTTGGGAGGGGAGCCCTCGATGGCTTGGAGCGGTTCCGATCGGGGCTGGTTCAGGCGGGGTACTGACTTGAGGAGCATTTGCGTGTAGGGATGCTGGGGCCGCTCTAGGATGTCGATAGCCTTGCCGCTCTCGACGATCTTGCCCGCGTACATCACAAGGACCCGCTCACAGATGGCCGCAACGACGGAAAAATCGTGCGAGATGAGGAGCAGACTCATCTTAAAGTGGCCTCTCATGCGCTGAATCAGATCGAGAATTTGCGTTTGGATCGTAGCATCGAGCGCTGTTGTGGGCTCATCGGCGATGAGGAGGCGGGGATGGCAAACAAGGGCGATGGCGATGAGGACGCGCTGTCTCTGACCTCCGCTGAGCTGGTGCGGATACTGGGTCACTCTGATTTCTGGATTGGGGACGCCCACGAGGTGCAAAAATTCAATGGCTTTCCTCTTGGCTTCGGTGCGTGTTGCCATTTTGTGGTAGATGAGCCCTTCAGCAATCTGGGTTCCAATTTTCATGGTGGGGTTGAGAGAGGTCATCGGATCTTGGAAAACCATGCCGATCTTGACGCCGGGGCTGATCGTTTCTTTCCCTTCGAAGGTGATTTTTCCTGAGACTTTTCCAGAGGTGAGCCCCATGAGGGCTTGCACAGCAGCGCTTTTGCCACAGCCCGATTCTCCCACAATGCCAACAGCCTCTCCTTCCCCCACTTCAAAACTAATATCCCTGACTGCGCGCAGTTCCTTTCCCTGGACAGAGAAGGAGACGGAGAGGTTTTCCACTTGGAGAAGCGTCTTCACGTGCGCAACCTCGGGTCGAGTGAATCCCTCAACGCATTGCCGAGGAGATTGAACGAGAGCATCGTGAGGGTGATCATAGCGGCGGGGAAAAAGAGGCGCCACGGGTAGTAGCGCATGGCGCTCAGCCCGTCGTTGAGCATGACGCCCCAGCTGGCTGCGGGGGCCTGGATGCCGAGTCCCAAAAAGCTGAGGAACGCCTCGGTAAAGATGGCGGTGGGGATGGTGAGCGTCATGGCGGCGATGATGGGGCCCATCGCGTTGGGGATCAGGTGGATGAAGAGGATACGCGGCGCTGAGGCGCCGATCGCGCGAGCTGCGGTGACATAGTCGGTTTCTTTGAGCTGCAGGATTTGACCGCGGCAGATGCGGGCCATGTTGATCCAGCCGGTGATGGTCATGGCGATGAGAATGGTGATGATGCCGCTGCCGCGGATCACAGTGAGAAGAATCACGACCAGGAGGTAGGGGATCGCGTGGAGTATATCGCATATGCGCATCATCGCCTCTTCCACTTTACCGCCCACGTAGGCGGCAATCGAACCCCAGAGGATGCCGAGACCCATATCGATGATGGCCGCAGTGATGCCGATGAAAAGAGAAATACGGGCGCCCCACCAGACGCGGGTGAACATGTCTCTGCCCAGCTCATCGCTTCCGAACCAAAATTGCATGCACGGGGCGGTGTTTTTCAATTCGAGTTGGATATCCGAATAGGAGTAGGGAGAGATGAGGGGGCCAATGAGGGCCATGATGAAGAGGAGGAGGAGGGTGATGATGGCAAAGCGCGCTTTAGGCATAGGCCTCCGAGGATCGGGCGCGGGCATGAGAAGCAAATCGGGCACGGGCACGGGCACGCACACGGGCACGAGAAGCAGTCGGGAGAAGCCCCCGTACCGTCGAGGGTGTTTCGTGCCCGTGCCCGTGCCCGTGTGCGTGCCCGACTCTTCTTCTTTTTCTTCTTTTAGGCATAGGCCTCCTTGCGGATGCGAATACGCGGATCAAGGAGCGAATAGACAATATCGACAACGAACATCGCCACCAATAAAAAGCAGCTGTAAAAGATCGTCAGACCTAAGATCATCGGATAGTCGCGCCCATTGATGCTGTGGATCATCCATTGCCCTAAGCCGGGGATCGCGAAGATCTTCTCGATCATAAAGCTGCCCGTTAGGACGTGACTCGTCACGGGGCCGAGGTAGGTGATGACGGGCAGAAGTGCGTTGCGCAGGCCGTGGTGGATCGAGATGCGAAAGAGGGGGAGCCCTTTGGCCAGAGCTGTGCGGATGTAGTCTTGCTGGAGCACTTCGACCATGTTGGAGCGGGTGAGGCGGGCGATGAACGCGGTGGGGAGCGCCGCAAGGGCGATGGTGGGGAGAATGGTGTGTTCAAAAGAGCTCCAACGGGCGACGGGTAGGAGGAGGAGCTTGATGCTGAAGATGTACTGGAGAAGTGTCGAGAGGACGAAATTGGGAACAGAGACGCCAATGGTGGAGACGACCATCGCAAAATTGTCTTGCCACTGATTCCTTTTGAGGGCGGCCCAGGTCCCGAGAAGGATGCCGGTCGGGACGGCGATGAGGAGCGCCTGGAGACCTAGCCGGGCGGAGATGGGGAACCCCTCGGCGATGAATTGATTGACCGATCTCCCTTGGTAGACGATCGAAGGGCCCAGCTCGCCTTGGAGGAGCCCTTTGAGGTACTTGATGTATTGAACCCAAAGGGGCTGGTCTAGGCCAAAGTAGGCGTTGAGAGACTTAAGTACCTCAGGCGGAATGATCCGCTCGCCAATAAAAGGGTCGCCGGGGATGGCGTGCATCAGAAGAAAAGTCCCCGTGACTACGAACCAAAGGGAGATGAGGAGAATCAAGACTTTTTTTAAGAGATAAGAAATCATCTTGCTATCGAATCTACCAAATCTTATAATTCTTGGGCATGTTGAACCAGATCGATTCGAAGAATAAATTTCATTTTACTAGCCTCGGGTGCGCCCGCAACCTCGTCGATAGCGAGGTCATGATTGGGATTCTCTTGAAGGCTGGCTACGAAGTCACACTCGAGGCTGAAAAAGCCGATTTCCTCGTCGTAAACACCTGCGGCTTCCTCGAGTCGTCGCGTCAAGAGGGGATCCAGACGATCCAAGACCTCTTCGACGTGAAGAAGAAGGGAGCGAAAGTCATCGTCGCCGGCTGCATGGTGCAGAAGCACAGCGGAGAACTGAAAGAGCGTTTTCCCCATATCCACTATATGCTTGGCTCTGGCGACATGGAAAAAATTCTCGAGGCTGTCAAGGCAGGCGAGCAAGGCGAAGCCGTCACCTCTGCTCGCAGCTACCTCGAGTGGGGCGAAGTGCCCCGCGCCCTCTCCACCCCGAAACACTACGCCTACTTGAAGATCGCTGAAGGGTGTAAAAAAAGGTGCGCCTTCTGCATCATCCCCACTATTAAGGGCCCTCTCAAGAGCAAGACGGTCGAGCAGGTCATGAAAGAGTTCAACGCCCTTCTCTCTCAGGGCGTTTTTGAGGTGATCCTCATCGCCCAGGACCTCGGCGACTTCGGCAAAGACCGGAAGACCAAAGGAGGGCTCGCTCTCCTTCTCAAAGAGATGCTCAAAGTTCCCAAAGACTTTTGGATCCGCCTCCTCTATCTCTATCCCGACGAGATCGACGATGAGCTCATCGCCCTCATCAAGAGCGACCCGCGCATCTGCCCGTATCTCGATATGCCGATCCAGCACATCAATAACGAGATGCTCAAGGCGATGCACCGCACCACCTCCAAAGAAGAGATCGTCGATATCCTCACCAAGCTCCGCAAAGAGATCCCCAACGTCGTTGTCCGCACCAGCCTCATGGTGGGCTTCCCCGGCGAGACCGAGGAGCAATTCGCCGAGCTCGTCGATTTCGTCCAAAAGGTGCCCCTCGACAACGTCGGCATCTTTAAATTCTCTCTTGAGAAAGAGGCCTATGCCGCTCGCCTTCCCGATCAAATTTCCGAAGAGGTGAAGCAGGCCCGTTTTGAGAAACTCGCCGCTGCGCAGCAGAAGATGGTGCGCAAACGGGGCAAGCAGATGATCGGCCGCAAACTCAAGGCCATCGTCGAAGGGTTCCACCCCGAATCGCCCCTGCTCCTTCGCGCTCGCTACTACGGTCAATGCCCTGAAATCGACGGCCAAATCATCATCAACGATGGCCGTAAAGTGACGGGATTTGGCAAGATCTACGAAGTGGAAATCACCGATGTCGCAGATTACGACCTCATCGGAAAAGTCACCGGAGGCTCCAAATTAGCATTACTCTAAGAAAGGGCAAGGATAAGCCCATCCGTCAGCGCCACCATTGGATCTATTCAGGCGCCGTAGCCTCTGCTCCCGACTTTGTCGATGGGGATCTGGCCGAAGTCTTCTCCTCTACAGGTGAGAAGCTGGGGCTCGCCATGCTCAATAAAGGGCGCTCGATCCTCGGCCACATGCTGGCCTTTGGCACAGAGACACTCGCCGAAGCGCTCCCCAAACGGATCGCCGAAGCCGCTCGCCTTCGCGCCCTCTGGTTTGATCCCACCTACACCAACGCCATCCGCCTCATCAACGCCGAAGGGGACGGTCTCCCTGGCCTCATCGTCGACGCCTACGCCGACGTCCTCGTGATGCAGGTCGCCAACCCTGGCATCGAGCGCCTCAAGGATCAGATCGTCTCTCATCTCATCGCCCAATTTAAGCCCCGTTCCCTCTATGAGAAATCGACCTCCTTCATGCGTCGCAAAGAGGGGCTCGACGAAATCCGCGCCCTCCTCCATGGCGAGCCCACCACGGAAGTCGAGATCCTCGAAAAGGGGCTCCGCTACTCGGTCGACGTCCTCGACGGCCAAAAAACGGGCCTTTTCCTCGACCAGCGCGAGATGCGCTCCCTCGTTCGCGAGCTCGCCCCCCATCGCCGCATCCTCAATTGCTTTGCCTACACCGGTGGCTTTTCTATCGCAGCCCTTGCCGGTGGCGCTACGCACGTCGACAGCGTTGAAATGAGCGCCAAGTGTGAACCTCGCCTCAACAAAAATCTCGCCCTCAACAATCTCTCCAATCACCGATTTATCTGTGAGGATGTCTTTGACTTCCTCAAAACCTCCACCTTCTCTTACGATCTCGTCATCCTCGATCCGCCCGCCTTTGTCAAAAAGCGCAATGATATTGACAAAGCCTTTCGCGCCTACAAAGACCTCAATCGACACGTCTTAGAGAAAATGCCCTCTGGCAGCCTTCTCCTCACCTGTTCGTGCTCCTACCATGTCGACGAGAGCCTGTTCCAAAACATCCTCTTCCGCGCGGCCCACGAATCGAACCGCAACATCCGCATCCTCTCTCGCCACCGCCAAGCCCACGATCACCCCATCTCTATCTTCCACCCCGAAAGCTCCTACCTCAAAAGCTTCCTCCTCTACATAGAGTAACTCCTAATGCGCTTATTAAGAGAGTTATAACTCTATTTAGTGCATGATAACACATCATATGTTATCATGGATATAGGAGAGTTACGATGATCCAAGACCTAAAGAAGTACCTGTTTGAAACGCTAGGCATTTCAATCCAAATCACGCCTTGGATGAAGGCGAGGCATCTCCCTATTTTCCTAAACCAGCTCTATACATTTTATGAGACCTCCATGGAGGGAAAACAGTGTCTTTTGATTGTTCTGAAAGAAGAATCTGAACTGATGCCCAGTACTTTAGAAAAGCACCTCAAAAAAATCGAAACCAAGACTGAAGATTTTTGCGTGTATGTTTTTAGGGATATTTCTTCCTACTGTCGAAAGTGGCTTATTGCTCATCGCATTCACTTTATAGTGCCTGGAAATCAAATGTATTTGCCCGGACTGGGCCTCGATTTGCGCGAACAATTTCGCAAAACACGAACTAAGAAGAAGACTCAGACACTGAGTCCTTCCGCACAAGCTGTGATCATCTATGCCTTGCTTCATCCTGAAATGAATCAGATCATTCCGGCAGAATTGGCCCAGAATCTACATTATACTGCGATGACAATGACGAGGGTTTTGAATGAATTGGAATCTCTAAAGGTTTGCCAAATTACCCGAATGGGGAAACATCGGTATATCAATTTTGATGAGAACAGGCGGGAGTTATGGGAGAAGGCTAAACCCTTTATGCGAAGTCCCGTTAAAAAGAAGATATGGGTACGGCTCAAGAAGGGCGAGAAGTTCCACAGCGCTGGACTCGATGCATTGTCTCGACAATCGATGTTGAATGGCCCCGCTCTCCCTATATTTGCCATTTGGGAGAAGTCTGATTATCCGCACGAGGCCTCCCCCGAAGAGGCAAATGCGGAAGTGGAACTTTGGGTTTACGACCCGCGGTTGTTTGCAAAAGATGGTCTTGTAGATCCGTTCTCATTATTTCTCAGTTTGCGCGATGAAAAGGATGCAAGAACAGAAATGGCATTAGAGAAAATCATGGAGAAAATAGCGTGGTCAAAGGAATAGACAAATTTAGGAAGCATTTTTCTGGGTTTAGTGACTGTTATGTTCTTATTGGAGGGGCCGCGTGCTTCTTGTCACTGGAGGAAGTTGACTTGGATTTTCGTGCCACTAGAGATTTGGACATCGTTTTGTGTATTGAAGCCCTAAACTATAAATTTGTGGAAACCTTTTGGGAGTTTATACGGATTGGGGGGTATCTACATCAGGAGAGGAGTACGGGAGATAGGGAATTTTATCGGTTTTCTTCTCCTGCTGATCCTACATTTCCTGAACAGTTGGAGTTGTTTTCTCGCAAGCCGGATGCCATTTTTCTAAAACATACCAGCCGAATCACTCCAATTCCTATGGATGAGGAGATTTCAAGCCTATCAGCTATCCTATTGGATGATGATTGTTACAAATTTGTCCATGATGGGAAAAGAGAAATCGATGGGATTGCAGTGATCGCTCCGGAATACATGATTCCACTCAAGGCAAGAGCTTGGCTAGACCTTTCGACCCGCAGGTCTGAAGGTGTCGCAATCGACAGCAAGAACATTAAAAAACACAAAAATGACATATGTCATTTGTACCGATTGATCGAAGTCGAGATCCCCATTCTTTTGCCCGAATCGCTGAAGATTTCCATGGTGCATATGCTTGAGCACTTGGGCGCCGATTCCTCCGTGGATCTGAAAAATCTTGGATTACGAGGTATCGATTTAAAAAATCTAATAAAGGACATGAAGCACATTTATGGAATATAGATACTGTTCCATTTCCTCTTGAAAAAAAAGCTATTCAGCGCCATAAAGGAAGCATGGCTTATTCAGAGATCCAAAAGATTTTGGCTGCAGATGCAGAAAAACTCCTCAAACACGTTTGCAAAACGGTCCCCAAAGAGCAACTCCACCTGCCCGGGCCCGATTGGGTCGACCGGATCTTTGCTCCAAGTGATAGAAATGTTCGCGTGCTGCGCAGTCTCCAATCCATCTTTGGTCACGGACGCCTCGCCAATACCGGCTACCTTTCCATCTTGCCGGTCGATCAGGGCATCGAACACACCGCAGGCGCCTCATTCGCCCCGAATCCCGAATACTTCGATCCAGAGAACATCGTCCGCCTCGCTATCGATGGGGGATGCAACGCCGTCGCTTCGACTCTGGGCGTTCTCGGATCTGTAGCGCGCAAATATGCCCACAAAATCCCGTTTCTTCTGAAATTCAATCACAATGAACTGCTCGCCTATCCCAACATCCACGACCAGATCATTTTTGGCAGCATTCGACAAGCGTACGACATGGGTTGCGTTGCTGTGGGCGCTACCGTCTATTTTGGCTCGCACGAGTCGCGCCGCCAGATCGTCGAGGTGAGCAAGGCCTTTGCCCATGCCCACGAACTCGGCATGGCCACAGTTCTCTGGTGCTATGTGCGCAACAGCGCGTTTAAGAGCGGTGATAAAGACTACAACGAGGCGGCCGACCTCAC
>DATIIR010000099.1:0-21536 GCA_035479435.1 Chlamydiales bacterium | reverse complement strand
GGAGGGAAGCCCTCCGCACCTCCCCGAAAGGGGGGGGGGAGTTTGGGGGGTAGGATGCCCTCGCGCAGGGCCGAGGCGGCCCTTGCTACCTCCTCCCCTACACCTCCCCTGCGGGGTGCACCCTGGGTGCACCCTGGCCGGCGATTTTTTTCGGGTTCAACCGAAAAAAATTCGAAATGCGAAGCATTCGATGCTGCGCTAGCAGCACCCCGAAGGGGCGCAGGCACGCCTCGTGCCGGAGTCCATCCTTACCACGGAAAGCCACGCAGGTGGCTTTTCTATCTTCCGCTTTTTGCGGAGCAAAAATCGGAAGAGGTAGGATGCCCTCTCGCGAGATCGCTGCGCGATCTCGTCTGCCGGGCCGGCGATTTTTTTAGGGTTCAACCGAAAAAAATTCGAACCCTTACCACGGAAAGCCAAGCAGTTGGCTTTCCTTTCTTCCGAAAATTTTTCGGAGAAAAATTATCGGAAGAGGTAGGATTCGAACCCACGGACCCCTCGCGAGGCCTCCTGTTTTCAAGACAGGTGCAATCGGCCGCTCTGCCACTCTTCCAAAATAATGCGTTGATTATAAGCGACTAAACCGTTTACCTCAAGGAAATTGTTCGAGAAAACGGAGATCATTCTCCGTAAAAAGCCGAATGTCGGGAATCGCATTGCGAAGAAGAAGGGGGCGCTCCACTCCCATGCCCCAGGCATAACCCGAATAGACTTCCGGATCGATATTCGCCTTGCGAAGCACATTGGGATGGATCATCCCACAACCAAGGATCTCAAGCCAGCCTGTCTTCTTGCAAAGACGACAGCCGGTGCCTTTGCAGGAGGTGCAGAGTACGTCAACTTCCATACCAGGCTCGACAAAGGGAAAATAACTGGGCCGAAAACGGGTCTTTACCTTCTCGCCAAATAACTTGGCCATAAATTCATCCATCATCGAGAGGAGATCGGCAAAGGTAACGCCGCGGTCGATGTAAAAGCCGTCAAGCTGATGAAAAAAGACGTGGGATCGGGCCGAAATGTCCTCGTTGCGGAAGGCACGGCCCGGGGCTATGACGCGAAGGGGGGGCGAAAAGGCCTCCATCGTGCGCACTTGGACGTTGGTAGTATGGGTGCGGAGGAGAAGCTCGGGAGTGAGGTAAAAGGTATCCTGCATGTCGCGGGCAGGGTGGTCAGGGGCAAAGTTCAACCCTTCAAAATTGTAATGGTCCGTCTCAACGTCGGGGCCGAGTTGGACCGAAAAACCCATGCCAATGAGGATGTCGACGATGTCGCGGAGCATCTGATTGACAGGATGGATGCGGCCTCGATGGCGGGGCCGGCCAGGAAGGGTGGCGTCAATCCACTCTTGCTTGAGGCGGTCATTGAGTTCGGCTTGCTTGACACGGGCGAGACTCTGATCACAGTGGAGGACTAGCTCCTCCTTGAGATCGTTGATGATCTTGCCAAATTGGGGACGCTCTTCAGGAGAGCAATGCTTGAGCTCAAGCATCAGGTTCTGAATCGGCCCCTTCTTGCCAAGATACTTGACCTTGAGACTTTCAAGATCCTTGGAATGGGAGGCCTCTTTCAACTCGCTCATGAAGTTCGAGCGGAGTTCTCCAATGAGTATGTGAAGAGAGGCCATGGCTTTGCTCCAAGCAAAGGGGGATTTAAGTCGCGAGGCCTTGTTTCGCTGATCCAGCGAGAGCCGTGAAGGCACCTGGGTCGCGGATCGCGAGATCGGCTAATACTTTGCGGTTCAGTCCACATCCAACACGCTTCAGCCCATCGATCAAACGGCTGTATGAGAGCCCGTTGATCTTCGCCGCTACGCCAATGCGCGTAATCCACAGACTCCGGAAATCGCGCTTGCGCAATTTGCGGTGCTTATAGTTAAACGCAAGCGCAGATATGAGGGCATCTTTGCTAAGTTTTAAGTGGTTCTTCCGGTCTCCGTAAAAACCCTTACAGCGCTTCAGGAGCTTTTTCGTCCTTCGTCGGGCTGCAACCGAGTTGGTAATTCTAACCATGGTGTTAAGCTCCTATCATCATTTTATACATCTTCAATTGTCCAGAATCGACGAGTCGAGATTTTCCCAAGCTTCTCTTCCGCTTTGAGCTCTTCTTCGTCAATATGTGTCGCCGTCCGGGACGGGTTCTCTTCAACTTGCCTCGTCCAGTCACTTTAAATCGGGCTTTCATCGCCTTACGCGTCTTCATTTTAGGCACGGTTTGGATCTCCAATTTTCTTACTGCCCTCTTGGGGCGTGTTGTTCGTCGTTTTAGGCCGCTTCCCACTCGGTGATAACACGGTCGTCATCGTTCGGCCCAATAATTTGGGGTACGCCTCTATCATCGCAATGTCAGAGAGGTCTTCACAAAACTGCCGCACCACCTTTTCTCCCAGGTCAATGTGCAACATCTCTCGCCCTCTAAACATGATGCTGATCCGCACCTTGTTGCCCTTCGAGAGAAACTCCCGGGCATGCTTCATCTTCGTCTGGAAATCATGCGTGTCGATATTCGGCTTCAGCTTGATTTCCTTAACTTTAATGACTACTTGCGCTTTCTTGCTCTCTTTCTCTTTCTTCGCTTGATGGTAGCGGAGCTTGCCGTAATCAATGATCTTCGCCACTGGCGGCTTGGCTGTCGGAGCGATCTCTACGAGATCCATCCCCATCTCTTCGGCCTTGGCCAAAGCTTCCCGAAAGGTCAATATTCCAAGCTGCTGGCCATCTTCCGTAATGACTCTGAGCCGATCCGCGCGAATTTCTCTATTGATTCTCAACGTTCTACCATCTCTAGGTTCTTTTCTAGCAAAAGAGCTAAAATTCTATCAACCGCCGCCGTGAAATAAAAATCCACCGTCCCGGCTGTCCTTTTCAGCTGCACCACAGGCCATTTCCGGCCCAACTCATCTTCAACCAAAAAGTCACTCCCCCGCCCCAACGGGACGATGGAATGATCAAAGCCTAAGATAGTAAGTGTTTTTCCAATCGATTGCAAGGAAGAAATCACTTCCTCCTCGGGTTTGTCAAAAAAGCTCACCTGAATGCCGGTCTCATGGGGGAGGGCCCATACTTCGGCGACCTTGGACCTGCCCAGGGAGCGGTGGGCGGCCATCCGGTCCCCTTCCAGCGGGCTCGATACCTCGAGAGCGCCTTCAAACCACTGCGCCTTCAGAAAATCGACCACCTGCTGTCTCGCCTTGAGCCCCTGTGGCAACCAAATGGGCCCTTTCCAAAGCCCCATTTTCTCCCCTCGGAGCGGGTGCTCAACGTAATCTTTGAGTTTCTTCAAAAATTGTTTCAGCTCTTCTTTGGAATTGTGGCACCACCCCTCAATTCTGAGTCCATTATCGGGCAGCGCTTCAACGGAGATTTTAAAGGCGGCGAGCTCGGCCGTATTTTTCAGATGGGGGCCTGGGCTAAGGTCGTGGAAAGATCCGATTTGAATGACTTCGACCACCCCGTCTCCGAGCTCTTCAGCGCGGACCAGATGCCCCTCTTTCTTCAGCAGTTCCCGGGCGCTAAAAGCGACCATTTCAAGCGTGCGGATGGGGCGCCTTTCTCGGACGATCTGGCGCATTCTCTCTTCAATCAGGTGTTCGTGGATGGGATGGGGAAACGAGAAATCATAGAAGAACCCCGTGGAGGTTTCCTCCCCTCCCCAAAGCTCGACATCGGGATAAAGCTCATAAACGGCCGCCGCCGCGATTTCTGCCGCTGTGCGGCGTAAAGTCGATAGGTCCAAATTTTTTCTTGTTAGGCGATGGGATGTAGCTGACTCGAACAGCTGACCTCTACGATGTCAACGTAGCGCTCTAACCAACTGAGCTAACACCCCATATCAATTTTTTAGTTCCAAAATCATACCGCATTGGCTATTTGACTTCAAGAAGTCCGATAGTGACATCCTAAAGAATGTTTATTTCGCCAGGCTCCTTGGGCGATCAAGAGGGCGGTCAAAATTCCGTTTCTGAGTCCGATGAGCTCGTGAGTCAGTTCCGCTTTCTCATAGAAGGAATCGATCTCCCACTGGAGTTGCCGGAGCATATTCAGGGCCCTCCTGAGCCGGTTTTGATCGCGGACGAGACCGACGTAGTTCCACATGGTCTGTTTGATCGTCATCCAATCTTGTCGGATCAAGGCGGAGTCGACCCTCTCATCGCTCATTTGCCATTCGCCGATGGGGGGAAAATAGTCGCTCCGCTCAGGCCAATGCTTCAATAAGTCGTGCGCAGCAGTATAGCCCCAAACGAGCCCCTCCAGAAGGGAAGTGGAGGCGAGGCGGTTGGCGCCATGCAAACCCGTGCACGACACTTCGCCGATGGCGCGGAGGCGATGGATCGTGGTGTTGCCGACGAGGTCAACGGCAACGCCGCCGCAGCTGTAGTGGGCCGCAGGGACAATGGGGATCGGCTCAGTGGCCAAATCGAATCCCTTCTCCGCACAATGGGCCGTAATGGTTGGAAACCGCTCCTGCAGCCACTCTCGACTCTTCATGGTGATATCGAGCCAGAGGTGATCGGCCGATGACTGGAGCATCTCGTTAAACAGGGCGCGGGAGACGATATCGCGGGGCGCTAAATCATCTGTAAACGGCTGGAATCTGCTGTTGAGGATCTTGGCCCCCTCTCCTCGCAGCGCCTCCGATATCAGAAATCGCCTCTCTCCCGGAACGTAGAGCGTCGTCGGATGGAATTGCACGTATTCCATGTTCATGATCCGAGCGCCCGCGCGATAGGCCATCGCAATCCCATCTCCCCTCGCCTCCAGAGGATTGGTCGAATGGAGAAACACCTCACCGAGTCCCCCTGTGGCCAGAATCGTCTCTTTTGCGAAGATGAGTTCCATCCTTTTGCCATCAAAAACGTAGGCGCCGACACAGGTTGAGGGCAAATAGATGTCCGTTTTTTTTTGCGAGTGGTGGGAGAGCGTGATCAAGTCGACAGCCGTTTTTTCTTCCCGCTGGGAGACGGTCAACGCCTGCATGATGGCGTGCCCCGTTCGATCTTTGTGGTGCAAGATGCGCGGCCTACTGTGGGCCGCCTCCCGGGTCAAAGACAAGGAGCCATCCTTTCTCCGATCGAAGGGGACTTTATGAATAAGCAGTTCTTCAACAAGCCTAGGTCCCAAGCGAACCACCTGCTCGACGGCTTCCGGGTTGCAAAGTCCCGCCCCCGCCTCCAAGATATCTTTGGCCAAGAGTTCTGAAGAGCCGACGATGCCCCCTTGCGCCCAGGCCGAATTGGAATCGCCCGCAGCCAAGACGACGACATCGAGTCCCCCCTTTTGCAGTTCTAGAGCAGCTGTTGCCCCCGCGATTCCGCAGCCGATAATTAAAACGTCACATTTTCTCATCAATCGTATATGATAACACCATGGAAAAGATATTTTCACCTCATTTGACCTTGGCGAAGAACTATTGGCAGGCACATCTGAAGCCCAACGACGTGGCGATCGACGCCACATGCGGCAACGGGCATGACACCCTTTTCCTCGGCGGCCTCTGCCATGTGGTGGGCCTCGATATCCAACCCGAAGCGATAGCGAAGACAAGCGCCCTCGTACCGAAGGCGATCCTCCATCGCATGTCTCACGCGCAAATCGACCAGATCCCCCTCCCCTACGCCCCGCGCCTCATCGTCTACAACCTCGGCTATCTGCCGGGCGGCGATAAATCGCTCACGACAAAAACCGCATCGACGCTCGAGAGCGTGCAAAAGGGACTTGCCCTATTGGCGGCAGATGGGGCCCTTTCGATCACCTGCTATCCGGGGCACGACGAGGGGTTAAAAGAAGAAGAGGCGCTGCTCGAATGGGCCAAGACGTTGCCATCGCAGCAATACTCCGTTTGCTATCACAAATGGCTCAACCGGTCCCGCTCACCGTCACTGTTGTGGATCACACGGACAACACAAAGGGATCTAGGTGAATAGGAAAACCGGTGCTGCCCATTGAGGGTACTTGGCTCTTTTAAACACAAAGACACAGAGGACACAAAGAAATTACTTCCTCTGTGATCTTTGTGTCTTTGTGTTGAAAAAGAGGGTAGTGCCCCTGAGGAGCAGTACCGGTTTTCCCCCACCTAATTCTCTTTGTGTTGAAATAGGAGGTCGAATGTGTGTTGACCTACCCAGGAGCAGCCGAGGGTGATGTGGGGTTTGAGGTAGCCGTGGTAGTCGGAGCCGCCCGTTGCGATCAGATCTTTCTCCTTAGCCATTTTGAGCCACGGAAGCTCTAGCTCCTTGGGAAGGCGGGCATAGTAACATTCGAGGCCATCGAAGGGCAGGCTGAGCAGTTTGCGCAAGAAGGAACCCTTCTTAATGAAGTGGGGGTGGGCCAAGACCGCTTTTCCCTTCGCTTTATGGATTTGGTCGATCACTTCGCGGGGCTCGTACTTGATGCCGGGCGCATAACAGAGGGCTCCCTCCTTAAGGTAGCGATCGAAGGCGTCTCGCACTGTTGGCACATACCCTTTTTTCACCATGAGGTGGGCGATGTGGGGACGGCCGATGGTCCGGTGGGTAGCGAAGGCTTTGAGCTCCTCTTCCGAGATGGGCATCTTGCGCGCCGCGAGTTTGGCCAGAATGGCCCGATTCCGCTCCCCTCTTCGCACTTGCATCTGAACCAAAAACTCTTTGAGATCCAGATCCTTGAGATCGAATCCGTAGCCGAGAATATGGACCGAACTGTCGTCTTGTTCGGAGGAGACTTCCACGCCGGGCAAGAGGCGGATGCCGAGGCTCTCCGCGTCGGCAAATAACTCGGGCGTGTAGGCGTCTATTGTGTCGTGGTCGGTGATGGAAAGCCCCTGCAGTCCCGCCTGTTTGGCGAATCGCAAGAGAACGCGCGGTTCATCGGTGCCATCGGAACAAAGGGTGTGACAATGGAGATCGGCTCGGAACTCACTCTGCATGAACAATACGAATTTCGGGTTCGAGGTGGACCCCAGTGTGCTGGAAAACCCTTTCCTGTACAAGTTGAATCAACTGGAGCACATCTTGCGAGGAAGCGGAGCCGGTATTGACGATGAAGTTGGCGTGGATCTCCGATACCTTGGCGCCCCCCACTTGCGTCCCCTTTAGACCGCATCGATCGATCATTGCACCTGCGGAAGCGCCGGGGGGATTGCGGAAGACGCAGCCGGCGCTCTTCTCTCGCAGCGGCTGAGTTTTCATTCGGTAGTCGATAATTTGGAGCTGCGATTTGCGCGCCTCCCGATTCGGCTGCAATGAAAATGTGGCGGACAAGATGGCCCCCTTCATGCCCTGGAAAGGAGACTTCCGATAGGCAAAGGTCAGTTCAGAGCGGTCAAATAGGCGCCTTGTCCCGTCGAAGTAGAGGACCGATTTGAGCGCATCGCACGTCTCTTTGCCATTCGCACCGGCGTTCATGAAGACGGCGCCCCCCACCGTCGCTGGAATCCCGGAGGCAAATTCAAGTCCTGAAAATCCGTTGCGCGCTGTCTGCACGCCGAGCAGTGAGAACGAGTAGCCTGAGCCCACCGTCACTTCGCTTTCGCTCCAGTGGCAAAAGTCGATTTTATTCAGGATCACAAGGCCATCGAAGCCCTTATCGTCAAAGAGGCAATTGGAGCCTTTGCCAATCACGAATGTAGGGAGATTTAGGGAGAGAGCTTCTTCCATCTCTTCGCATGTGGAGACTTCGACAAACGAGCGAATCGGACCGCCGATACCGAATGTGGAGAACTCAGACAAGAACCGGTTGTGCTGGAGCAGCATCTTTCTTATAGACTCCATCTAAAATAGCGTTGACGAACTGGGAACTTTCGGGAGTGCCGAATTTGCGGCAAAGGCGGATCGCCTCAGCGATGGCGACTTTCGGTGGGATGGCCTCATCGCACTTCATTTCAAAAATGCCGAGGCGCAAAATCGTCCGTTCGACCCGCGAGATCCGCTCAAACGTATACTCGGTTGAGCCAGTCGCGATCAGCGCATCGATCTCGGGCAGCACAGCCAAAACTTGATTCACCCGGGCGTGCGCATCGACCATGGCTCTGCGCGTAGTTTTCAGTTCTTGCATCATAAAGGGGACCATTTCCGCCTCTTCGCCCGCCTCAAAGTCGTGGCTGTAGAGGATCTGGAAAACCGCTTCACGGAATTTCTGTGGGGGCAAGGGCATAGTCATCTCTTTTTTTGCAGCCAATATAGCATAACCCCCCTTTGTCGAATATCGAATAAAATATTTGGATGTATATCTTGCCAAATTTTGTATTAATAATTATACTGACCCTCTTACCCTATTGGGAATCGGGTCGTGATTGGCGTATTTCTTGATACAGAGACGAATGGACTGAACTCGGCGCACCACAAGATTGTGGAGATTGCGTTTAAGATTGTCGATCTCACCAATGGGTCGATTAAAGAGGAGTATCAGACCCTGATTGCCCAGCCGATTGAGGCGTGGGAGAAGAGCGATCAAGACAGTCTGAGGATCAACGGCTTTACCTGGAACGAGGTGAGCAAGGGGCTTACCCCCCGCCACGTCTCCCAATCGATCATCGACATTTTCACCCGCTGGGGCATCCGGCGTAAAAAGGCCGTTTTTATCTGCCAGAACCCCTCATTTGACCGGGTCTTTTTCTCCCAACTCATCGATTCTGACACGCAGGAGCTTCTCAGCTGGCCCTACCATTGGCTCGACCTGGCCTCCATGTACTGGGCCGTGACCCTCACCAACGCCAAGCAGCACAAGGGCCCCCTTCCCTGGGAGACCGGCTTTTCCAAGGACCTGATCGCATCCCACTATAAGCTCCCCACCGAGGCCAAGCCCCACCGCGCCATGAACGGCGTCGCCCACCTCCTCCTCTGCTACCAAGCCGTCGTCGGCTTCCCCCATCCCTAAAATAGTCGCAACAAGCTAACAATAAGCAACTTACGAATAAATAAACCCGTAATTATGCGATTTACTTATATTAGTAAATAATTTATAATATGTAACAAATAAATTAATAAAACTGGAAATAATAATGACGCCTATAGTTACTACCTCCAAAGTACCTAAGCAAGATCTTCCTGATGATTTTATCAAGGACCTTCCGGAGGGTCTCCCAACGGAGATATTGGCCTTTTTATCCCATAATCAACGCAGTCAAATTGGTTGTCTCGGCAAAGCCCATCATATACATCTGGCAGGCATACAATATCGGGATATTCAAAAAATTAGCTCGGAAACACCCCTCGGACGTTTAAGAGATTCTCTTGTTCATACAGAGAACGGGACTAGAGAATTCGTTGCCCTTGTTCACGAAAAGGCAATGGCGATACTCAAGGATGCATCCCGTATTCTTGGCACTAAGTACAGAGAAAGGCTCGGTTTATCCAAGGAATCGGAACTCTCAGAACTCTCCTATAAACAGTGGAATCAGATTCTTCAGTCGATCGATTGCAAAGACACTGAGCTTTGGGCCATCTATGAAATAGTGCTCAATCAGATTCAGGACCCAGATCAAACCGATAGCTTCCAAAGACATTTCTTTCCAGACGGGATTCGAGGAAACCTCCATGAAAGGACTACTAAGATTAGAGATTGCCTCACAAATCCTGAACTCCCCGATTGGATAGCAGGACTATACCTGGAACATAGTCCTCAGATTATCCCTGAGGTGATATTGTGGAATCCGAGTCTATTTCTCAAGATACTTCGTATATTTGTTGAGAATCAAAACGTCGAAATGGTCTGGTACATTTTGGAAAACACTGAATGCCTTAGTCCTAAAGATCGAAGTGAAGCTGTTGGCATATGCCTTAAATCGCCCAACTCAGACATACAGAGCCTAGCCCGGTTGATAATCAGTGGCAATCAGGAGATTGATCTCAAAGAATTGTGCTTTGCGATGTCCCGGTTGGATCTATCAGATAACCCAATCCGTCAAGAAATAGTGCGATTGATTTTAATTAGTTTCATAAATGGTAGCCGCGACATATCCTCTCCTTCTCAGAACCTCAAGCGGCCCATAACTTCCCTGCTTAACCGATGCATTGAATCGGATGATCCAAGAGTGCATGACATCGCGCAGATAATTATCACCGCCCCTCAACTGCCGACGGATCCCAAATGGCTTGGAGTAGCGCTTGAATCATGCGTTATCAAAGGCAATCGAACAAGGCTTAGAATAGCTGAGCTAATTTTTCTCAGTCGCCGACCCATCGAACGCATGGGGCTAAATAGAGCCTCTGGTGCGAGTGTTAGACTTAACGAGAATCAAGAAAAAATATTAGATATGATTCTGGGTAGTCCATTAGCAATTGATGCCGAGAGCTTGGGCAGCAGCCTCGACATATGCATGGAGCGAGGCCACACTCAGGCAGCTCTTATGATTCTCGGACAAGAGAGACCCATCGATCAGAGAAGCCTTTTATCGGCGCACAGAAAAGCACTCAAGATGCGCAACATAGATCTGGCGGGACCGATCCGACAAAGAGTTAGCAATCTTAGGATAGCTGGTCTTACGAAGCTTGCGGAAGGTTTAGCAATCGTGGCACTGAAGATTGAGGCGTTATTGGTGCCAGTATTTCCCCTCCTTGATTAAAAATATTTGTTTCTCTATCATACTTCCCCATGACAACTACTCCTCCAGTTTCTTCCTCACCAGATATAAAGGCATTTCTTTGTAAATGGACGCCGCGGGCTATTGTTGTGCTGATCGGAGGCTATTACGGATTGGGGATCGCCTATTCGTGTGGGCTGATGGCTCTGATAGACAAGATCGCGATGGCGATTTTTGGCCACGTGATGGGCTATGCGGGGATTGGGGCCTTTATGCCTACCTTTCAGTGGTATTCAGCCTGGTCTGTGCGAGTAGCGATTGCAGTGGTTGCAGGACTGATCTACGATCTCATAGAACGCGCGGCCACCTACTGCTTCATCCACGCAAGGAATTACCTCAGTCTGCGCTACGCCGCCGCCATCCCCTGACTCTCGAACTCGACTCGGTGGTATATTTGTAGTACACTCAGCTAGAAACAATTATAGAAATTCTTGTGTGAAAACTCACATTTTAGATATCATCTGGTGTACGCTGGGACTGCGTCAATACCGCAGGTTCGAGATTGGTTCTCGACTCAGCGTCATTTTCTTTCCAGCTTCCTTTAGGAATTCTCACTAGACCAAATCCATCAGTAGTCTCCCCTTTATGCGGGTCTTTCCTAATACTGCCCTCGATTAGTTGATACCATCTTTTGTCCTGATGCTCGAAATACCTAAAGATAGCCCCAGCAATAAGATCAGCAAATTGAAGACCAATACTGTAATGAGAAGGAGAGAGAAACAGATGTTCAACTAGGTTGGCGTATTTAGATTTCCAGCTGCTGCTCGACTTTAAAAGATTATTGTGAAAACTGCTTAATATTCTATCTTGATTTGGATTCCTATGGTCACACACAATAATTCCGTTAAATTTACATCCACTTGCTCGACTCAAGTCTTGCAAATGATATTGAAACCTCTCAGTTAAAGGCTTATAAGTCATCGAATAGATGATGTCAGGCGTTGCTTTGTAAATCGGGTAAGCGAAAACAGTTGGAAGATGAGTAACTGCGGATATAATTTTAACTGAATTATACTTAGCAATTGCACCAAATAACGACGTCCTCAATTCGTCTCTTTCCCCAATGCTTAAATGTATAAGGGAATTCTGGCTGGTCTCGCGTCCGATTTTCTGGCCAAAAAACCGCCATTTAACTTCTCCTCTCACCCCATACCGACCGCAAATGTGAGAGAAATCCTTTTCTAGATTATGCCACTGCTCTTCTGGGATGACTAAGCCACCTAAAACAAAATGATTATGGGTAAGATTTCCTCCCTGAGGAATAGAACCTGAATCATCAATAAAAAATAAGTGCATATGCCTAGTAACTCGATTTTTCTAGTCTCACTTTTCCTCTGAATATCCTGTAGACCCAGGCGCCGTAGGCAAGGACAAGGGGGACGCCAATGGCGACGACGATGAGGAGGACGGTGAGCGTCTTGGGACTGGAGGCAGCGTTGTAGATGGTGACGCTGTTGGTGGAGGGATCGATGGTGGAACGGACAATGGTGGGGAAAGTGCCGAGAGAAAAAAGGGTGAGGAGAAGGGCGATCGAGAGGGAGGAGGAGAGGAAGGCCCAGCCGTCGTTGCCTTTGTTGACTTGGTAAGGGATGTTGAGGATGGCAAGAAGCGCGAGAAGGGGGATGGCAAAGAGGACGGGCTGGTTGAAAAAGGGATCGAGCATGTGGGGCATGTAGATGGCGGTAGCGATCGAGGTGGCGGTGTACCAGAAGACGAAGGAGAGGATCGCCTTGTTAATCCAGCGGCGGACGACTTTGTGGGCCTCCCCTTCGGTCTTCATGGCGAGGTAGATGGTTCCATGCATGGCAAAGAGGGCGACGGCAGTGATGCCCACTATGATCGAATAGGGACGGAAAAATTGGGAGAAAGTACCGGTGTAGTCTTGGGCGGCGTTGAGGGGAATGCCCTCAATCATATTGCCGAGGAGAAGGCCAATGATAAAGCCGACGAGAATGGAGGAGAGGGAAAAAACGACATCCCAAAGCGTGCGCCAGGCGGGAGATTCGCGCTTGCTCCGAAATTCAATGGCAGTGGCGCGAAATATCAGTCCGGCAATGAGAAACATGAGAAGGGTGTAGAAACCGGAAAAAACAGTGGCATAGGCATTGGGAAAACCGGCAAAGAGGCCGCCCATCATGATGACAATCCACACTTCGTTGCCGTCCCAGACGGGACCAATGGAGTTGAGGAAGATGCGCCGCTGCTCGTCCCCACGAGCAAAGAGATGGAGCGCGCCAACGCCGAGGTCAAATCCGTCGAGAAGCGTGTAGGCAAGCGTGGCGACACCCATCACGAGATACCAAAGAAAGGGCAAATCCATCAAAACCTCATTGCGTCGGTATAGAGTTTATCGTCGTCGGGATGGAGCGCCTCTGGGCCATGCTTGATCTTCCGGTCGAGAAGAAAGAGAAAGAGGGCAAAGAGGAGGAGATAGATCACCACAAACATGGTGATCGATCCAAAGACTTGAGTGGAGCGGATCGATGTGGAGACCCCGTCGCTGGTGCGGAGCACTTTGTAGACGATCCAGGGTTGGCGGCCCACTTCAGCGGTAATCCAGCCACACTGCTGCGCAATGTGGGGCAAGACGACAGAGAAAATCATCGGCCAGAGGAGCCACTTTTTGTGTTCGAGCGTGCCGCGCCTCCAATGGAAGAGGCCGAAAAGAGCGATGAGAAACATCAGACACCACATGAGAACCATGATGTGGTAGGTCTGGAAGGTGAGGGCGACGTTGGGCCACTCGTCGCGGGGGATTTTGTCGAGGCCAGGGACGGGAGTGGTGAGGTCTCTGTTGGTGAGAAGGCTGAGGGCGGCGGGGATTTTGAGCGAGTGGACTTGTTGCTTCTCCGTGTCGACCCAGCCGACGACAGAGATGGGAGTCGATGGGATGGTTTTATAGAGGCCTTCCATGGCGGCGAGTTTAGCTGGCTGGTACTTGGCGACGATGCGAGCGCTCGAATCGCCCGAAATGAGTTGGAGGATGAGGGCGACCATAGCAAAGGAGAGGCCGATATGCATCATGGGACGGGCAATGGCGTGGTGCTTTTGCTTGAGAAGATAGTAGGCGGCGACGCTGATGACAAAGAAGGCGCCGGTGAGCCAGCAGCCAAGAATCGTGTGGAAGAGGCGGTCGAGCATGGAGGGGTTGAAGACCATTTGCCAAAAATCTGTGAGTTCAGCGCGTGGACCGTGAGAGGAGTCGACAATGTGGAAACCGGTAGGGGTCTGCATCCACGAATTGGCGACGATGATCCAGACGGCGCTGAAGTGGGCGCCGAGGCAGACGCAAATCGTCGCAAAATAGTGGAGCTTGGGGCCTACGCGATCCCAGCCAAAAAGGAGAATGCCTAAGAACCCCGATTCGAGGAAGAAGGCGAAGATCCCCTCAGCCGCGAGCGCACTGCCAAAGACATCGCCGACAAAGCGGGAGTAGCGGGCCCAATTGGTTCCGAAGGCGAAGGTCTGGACCAGGCCCGTGGCCACGCCGAGGGCAAACGTGAGGGCGAAGATCTTGATCCAAAAATTCGTCATCTCCTTGTATTTGTGGTCTTTGGTCTTGAGGTAGAGCCCCTCCATGATGACGAGCATGAGGCCGAGGCCGATGCTGATGGGGGGATAGAGGTAGTGGAAGGCGATGTTGAGCGCAAACTGAATGCGGGAGAGGAAGAGGACGTCCATATGAATTGCCGTTTCAATAAACAGCAATCTTAGTATATGGAGGGTGATGTGTAAAAGAATTATTTTTCTCCTCGTAGCGGCTCCCCTGTTTCCAGAGATCCCTTTGCACGATCTCTCTTTGAGCGACGCCGAAGAGATCGCCCTCGAATACAACAAGAGCCTCCTGATCGCGCGCGAGGATACGAAACAGGCGCAAGAGAGACAGCACCAGGCTGTATCGCGCTGGCTCCCTGCGCTCGGGTTTAGGGCCGAGTTCCGCGATGTCGATAACCATGAGCTCTTCTTCAATATCTTCAACCCGCTATTGCCCTACTCGCCTGCCCATCGGGGCTACAGCAGCATGTTCCAAGTCGAGCAGCCGCTCTTTTCAACCGATCTGATCTTCAACCTGAAATCCAAGGACTTAGAGACGCAAGTTTACAACTACAAACAGGCGAATACGAAAAATGAGCTGCTGCTTGCAGTGCGCGACAGCTACTACGCCGTCCTTCTCTATCAAAAAGCGCTCGACATCGAACGGGAAAATATCGACTACCTCTCCTACGCACTCGAACAAGAGCAGGGAAGACTCGATGCGGGCAGCGCGACCCCGTTCGAGGTGAATCAGAGCAAAGTGGCCGTCGCCAATGCGATCTCCACCTACTACGCGACGCTGAAAAGCCTAAAAAATGCGCGCAATGGGTTGATCTTGACGTTGGGGATCGATCCGCTGCTGGAGCGGGAAATCCGCCTTTCGGAGCGGGAAATGCCGATCGACTCAATCCCCGAACTCTCATTGAAATTGCAGCAATTGGATGAGAAATACCACTACCGGAGCAATACGTTTCCCTCGACGCTCGATTTCGGACGCCACATCGAGCTGCTCGAGACTGCGCGCGAGCTGACGCTCTTTACAGCGGATGAGGTGCGGGAGTACTTGGACCTGGCCCTATCGCTTCGCCCCGATCTGTTGGCGCGCAAACTCGAGATCGGAGTGGCCGACCAAAACGTCAACACGAAATTGGGGACCTATTTGCCGAAGATTTCGGGCTATGTCCGCTACGGCTACAACGACGCCTATTTGGGCCCAAAACCGTTTTTCCAAGAGAGTTACGACCTATCGGCTGGAGTTGTTTTAACTTGGAACCTGTTCGACAGCTTGCTGCGCGAGCACGAGGTGCGAGAGGCGCGCGCACTCAAGAGCGCGACCCGCATTGGCTACGACAAAGAGTGGCAGCGGATCGAAGTGCAAATCAGAAACGGCCTCTACCAGCTCGAAGAGGCGATGCTCACCTACCTCTCGGCCACGCAGGCGGTCTTCGTCGCCGAACAGGCGCGCGAACAGGCTCAGGACAAACTCCATTTCGGTCGGATCGCACCCCTCGAATACCGCGATTCGGTCAACCAACTCGCCCAAGCGCGAAACCAACAAAACCAGGCGAGTTTTGATCTTCTCGCGGCCTACTACCAAGTGCGTTATGCGACGGGAATCGACGCAAAATGAAAAGGGTATTGCCTCTAAGTTGAGAAAATTTTACAATCGTTGTGCGGAGCCCATTTTTCCAGCAGAAACATAAAAATATTGCAAAGATTGTTATAATCCTTGTAAAAGGCATTTATGAACTTTTTTCATTCCATCACTCCTTTTATCGAGGTGATGATCATTGCGATCATGCTCAACTACATCCTCTCCTTCTTTTGGAATACCAAATCGATGGACTTGGTGTTGGGTTTTTTTGCCTTTTTCTTGATCTTGGGCGTCTCGAGCTGGCTCAATTTGCCCGTGTTGCATAGAATCATGGTCCTGATCGGAAATGTGTTGGTGATCGCCATCTTGATCATCTTCCAGCCCGAGCTGAGAGTGGCCCTCTCCAAGTTGAGCTTAAAGGGGCGCCGCTACCGGGAAGTGACCGAATTCGACAAATTCCTCGACCAATTGGCGACTTCCGTCTATCGCATGTCGGAGAAACGGATCGGTGCGCTGATCGCACTCGAAAATGAAGATTCGCTCGATGAATATGCACAAAAGGCCGTGATGCTGAATGCGGGCTTCTCGCCTGAACTTTTAGAGTCGATCTTTGCGATCAATACGCCTCTGCACGATGGCGCCGTCATCTTGCGCGATCAGGTGATCTTGGCCGCCGCGGTGATCTTGCCTTTGGCTGAGGACTCCTCCCAGTTGGCCAAGTCGATGGGAACCAGACACCGGGCAGGCTTGGGGCTCAGCCACATGACCGACGCGCTCGTCATCGTCGTCTCCGAAGAGACAGGCAAAGTTTCGATCGCGAGAGAGGGAATCATGACCCGCGGCGTAAAAATTGATCGCTTTAAAGGGATCATTCGCAGTATCTTTAATCCTCCACCTCGTACTATGCAGACCAAATTCAATTTGTTGGAGTGGTTGAAAACGTGAAGACGCTCATCATTCAACTTTTTATCGAAAATTGGCTCAGGAAGCTCATCTCTCTGGTTTTGGCCATGATCATCTGGATCGTCGTGAGCCAATCGATGACCACGACCAAGGTCGTCTCGAATATCCCCATCCGCGTCATCAACATCCCTCCCGAGAAGACGATCGAGGGGATGCAGCTAAACGGCCAGTTGGAGAAGCGGATCTCCCTCTCCCTGATCGGCCACAAGGCGGGCCTCGAGACGATATCGGGAAAAGACCTGGAGGTCGTGATCGATGCCAAAGATAAAACGGCTGAGTGGATCGCGAAGATCGACCAGAACAACTTGATCAGCACAAATCCCGAGTTCAATGTAGACAAGATCATCTCTAAAGTCCTCCCGAGTGAAATGATCGTGCGGCAGTGCAAGCTCGTGACCGAGAAGATCCCCGTCCAAGTCACCCACCCGATCGGAGAGGCGCCCAAAGGATACCAGTTCCTAGATGTGTGGCCCTACAAGCTCTACCTCACAGTCAATGGCCCTGAAGGGGTGGTCAAAGGTCTTAAAAGCCGCGGCCTTAAATTGACCTTCAACCTCAACGACATCACCCAAGCCAACCTCGACGCCATCCAAACGGCCAAAGAGGGAGAACAGTCCGACGAGGTGAGTTATTTTATCCCCGACGCGTTGAAAAAGATTTCCATCCCCCAACTCTCCGATACACCTGTCGCTATCGACGACCCGCAAGCCAAAGCGCTCCGCCTCGACTTCTCGCGCCAAAACCAGATACAGATTGGCTTCTCTCTCCCCGTCACCGTCTTTTTTCCTCCCAAATACAGCAATACGCTCAACCCCGAGACCTACACTCTGGCGACCAACGACTTCATCGTCAAAAAAAACGGGATCAAACTCTTCAACGCTCCCCTCTTTGCACAGGGCGTGAGCCGCCTCTTCTTGGATACCGTCAAGGACATGATCCAGATCGTGATCATCGCCACGCCCAAAGCGGAGCGGGAGACGCTCCTCTGGAATGCGCAGTTCATGTATCCGCATGACCTGGAGGACCGCTACGTAGCCAAGGTCATGGCCGAGTCGAACAACGAAGCGCTCGGCGTGCAGCCCCATCTCCTCGAGAGCTACCTGCGCAATCGCTTCCGCAACTACATGAGCCAGTTCCGCATCTATACCCCCAACCACAACAAGCTATCGCTCAAAATCGAGCTGCAAGCCAACTCGATCTCTGTAACCCCGCAAAATTACCCGTAATGAAGCACGTTGTCCTACTGAAATCCCGAGCTAATAGCTGTGGCGGGCTGGAGAAGCATGCCACCCGAATTACCGACGCCTTCGCCGCAAGGGGAGCCCGCGTCACCGTGCTGACGACGGGGACTATCGATCGGACGGGGCCCATCGCCTTCCACGCGGCGAAAACCCTCTCTTGGCCCGGGTTTCTCCGCATGGAGCAGTTCGATCTCTTCGTCCGCAACTGGCTGAAAAATAACAGCGCCGACATCGTCTTCGGCATGGACCGGAATCGCTTTCAAACCCACATCCGCGCCGGTAACGGCGTCCACGCCGCCTATTTGGAAAGCCGCCTTCTCACCGAAGGGCGCCTCAAGGGGCTCCTTTGCCAGCTCAACCCCCTCCACCGAAAGATCCTCGCCCTAGAAAAGTGCGCCTTTGAAAACCCGGAACTGAAAAAGATCTTCACCAACTCCCAAATGGTCAAGGATGAGATCTTGGCGCACTACCGCACTGATCCCGCCAAGATCCAGGTGATCCACAACGGAGTCGAATGGCACGAGATGGAGCCCCGTTTCGCCGCATGGGAAAGGGACCGCGCCCTCTCCTTGCAGAAATTCGGCCTCGATCCCAACCGTTTCCACATCCTCTTCATCGGCCACGGCTACCTCCGCAAAGGGCTAGATCGCCTTCTGATCGCCCTATCGCGCCTGCGCAAGCGCAACTTCAGCCTCTCTGTCATTGGCAAAGACAAGCAGCTCGATCTCTACAGAGCCAAAGTCCTGCAGCTCGGCCTGAAAGACCACGTCCACTTCTTCGGCCCCAGCCGGGAGGTCCCCCTTTTCTATCAACTCGCCGACGCCCTCGCCATCCCCTCTTTCTACGACCCCTTTGCCAACGTCACTGTGGAAGCCCTCGCCATGGGCCTCTTTGTGATCTCCTCCAAACACAATGGCGGCCACGAGATCCTAACCCCCGAGAACGGCGCCATCATTGAAGATCTCCTCGACACGGACGCGATGATCTCTGCCCTTGAGACAGCCTTTCGCCATCGAAAAACAGCTCTAAGCGCCCTCTCCATTCGCCAGAGCGTTCAGCACCTCGACTTCTCCAATCAACTGCGCACCCTCATCGACGGAGCGTATGAATAAAGAGAAGTGGGTCTATATCCTCATCCGGATCGCCACCTACCCGTGCGTATGGCTCCCCTATTCGTGGATCCACGCCATCGGCAAAAGGCTCGGTTCCATCGCCTTCCATTTCATGCGCGAATACCGGAAGCGGACCCTCAGCAATCTCGCCCTCGCCACCGACCTAGCCCTCACGCCCCAGCAGCTCACTCTCTATGCAAAAGAATCGTTTCAAAACCTCGCCATCAACTGCCTCGAATATGCCAAATTTGACAAGGAAAAAGACCTCTCTCGGGTCATCCAGTGCGACAATCCCGAAGAGGCCGACGCACTCTACAAAAAGGGGCAAGGCATCATCTTCTTCTGCGGCCACCAATCGAACTGGGAGGTGCTTTTCCTCGACGGCACCACCCGCATGAAGGGGATTGCCATCGGCAAAACGATCAAAAACAAGCGGCTCTACAACTGGATCCTCTCGATCCGCGAGAAAAACGGCGGCCAAATCATCGCCCCCCGCAACGCCGTCCGCGAAGGGTTTCGGGCGTTGAAAAAGGGGACCTTTGTCGGCATCGTCGGCGATCAAGGGATGCCCGACAGCGGCTACTCGTTCCCCTTCCTCGGCAGAAGAGCCTGGACATCGACGGCCCCCGCCCTTCTCGCCTACCGCACCAACAGCCCCATCATCTGCGCTGCCACCCGAAGAGTCGCCGGAGGCTACCGCATTCGCTACGCCGACCCCATTTGGCCCGACCTCACGCAGCCCCTCGAAGCCGACACGATTCGGATGATGAACCAGACGCTTACGACCCTCCAAGACAGCATCAAGACCTCCCCCGGCGAGTGGCTCTGGCAGCACAACCGCTGGAAGCAACAAAACACCCACAACCTCTACAAACGGTTCCGCCAAGACTGCATCTGCATCATTCTCCCCGATGAGGGATTTGAAGCCATCATCCCCCACCTTCCCACTCTGAAATCGATCTATTCACTCGCCTTTCTCTCCCTCCTAATCCCCGAGAAATATCGGCACACACCCCTCATCCCCGCAAGTGAAGTGATCTACTATACCCATCCCGACGAAACGCTCCTCAACGATCTCCGCTTTAAGCTCGTCTTCAACTTCACCAACTACAAGAAAGTCCACACCCACTATGAAAAGTTAAGCGCCTTCGACGTCCTCGACCTCCCCACCCTCAAAACCCTCGCCTCTGAACATCTCCTTCCGCATCACGATCTCTCCGACATCTTTCTCCGCGCGCTCTGCCGCCCCAACTCAATCTGGAAAAACGAGGACCCCCATGCCCGCTGAACGCTTCTATATCGACGCTCCCCTCACCGACACCCTTTCGCTGGAAGGGACCGAGTTCCACCATCTCGCCCACGTCATGCGCGCCCGTGTCGGCGACTCTATCGAACTCGTCAACGGCCGCGGCGCCCTCGCCACCGCCGAAGTCACCGCCCTCTCCAGACACAGCGCCACTCTCTCCATCCTCTCCGCCACCACCACGCCCACGCCATCTGAGCGGCTCCTCCTCGCCATCCCCCTCATGCGCCCCTCCAAGCTCGAGCTCATCATCGAGAAGTGCACCGAACTCGGCGCCGACACCTTTTGGCTCTATCCCGCGCACCATTCGGACAAAGACGACCTATCCCCCAACCAGCTCGAACGGCTCACCCACATCGCCATTTCCGCCATGAAGCAGTGCGGTAGGCTCGACCTTCCCCCCATCCTCCTGAAGCGCTTTGACGACCTCTTCCAGACAGACGCCACCTGCCTCTTTGGAGACACGCGTCCCACCGCCCACAAGATCCCCCATCCCCCCAAGGCCCTCTTTATCACCGGCCCCGAGAAGGGCTTTTCGCCCCAAGAACTCAAGCTCCTCGACCAGAAAGCCACCGGCGTCCAGCTCCACCGCAACATCCTCCGCGCCGAGACCGCCCCCATCGTCGCCCTCTGCCTTCTTCAGCAAGACTAACTGGCGATCAATTTTTTGAGCGTTTCGCAGAGAGCTTCATGGCGTCCCAACAGGGAACCTAGACGTGTTGTGCCTTGTCCCATTTCCCAGGTGGTAAGCGACATCAAAGTGTGGCGTAACATGTCCTTAGAAATGTGCTCTGCCTGCGGATGATCCAAAATCTCCCCAATAAATACTTGATGGACTGTCGGAACCTTAAACAGAGCCGCTGTGACCAGAATCTTTCCCAATCCTTCCGCTGAGATGTCGCGTCTACCAATCAAACCTCGCGCGTCAATCCTTCCCCCAGATCGAGCAAGATGCATCAAACACCCCACCAAGTGCTCCGGCGCATATGTTGTGATCAACTCCACATCGTCTTTATTTTCTGGCATGAGAGGATAGGGGGAAAGCCGATTCCACATTGTTAAAATCTTCGTGCCGATGGGTTTGATCTCATCCTTATTCGTCTGAAGTGTTTTTTTAGCAATCGCAAATAAACACCACGCAGAACGTACCGATTTATCCGCAATCAGTTTGGGGAGAATTTTTGTGATGATACCTGCGAACTGGGGACATTCGGGTGGAAGTCCCTCTACAATTT
>DATIIR010000098.1:0-6374 GCA_035479435.1 Chlamydiales bacterium | reverse complement strand
ATTTAGACGAGAATACAGATCTCTTTTTAGATCTCGATAACACCATCTTGACTTCTGTTTCTGACTTCGGCGGAGATGCGTGGGAACGGTTTTTGATCAACCACTTCGTAGAGAGCGGCATGGAGGAAAATGTCGCCGTCGAAAGGGCGAGTCTCTTCTGGAGAGCTGTCCAGACCGTGAGCGAAATCGAACTCGTAGAAGAGGAAATCGGACCACTCATCAAAGGGCTAAAAACCCCCTGTTTCGTCATCACGGCCCGCAGTTTAACGTTTCGCAACGTGACGGAAGAACAAATCAACTCCCTCAACCTCAAATTCTCCGACTGTAAAGTCCCCTTCTCATTGGGCGAGCCCGATTTTGTGCGCGGAGTCTTCTATTGCGGCGATACGCCCAAGTGGAAAGTGCTGAAATGGTATGCCGACCGCCATCCGGGGCGTCGCCTCGTCTTCGTCGACGATCTTCGAGATCATGTCGAGAGGGCAGCGGAAAACCTCGAAGCCATCGTGGCTCTCCGCTACGGCTACCTCGACAAGAGGAAAGAGAACTACGTCCCTTGCGAAGCAACCAAATTGTTGGGAAAGGTGATCGCCCACCCCCACGCGAGCAACCACCTGAAAATGGTCGTCCTCCCCAAAGATGGCCCTTAGACAGGCCCATCTGCTGGAGGACGCGGCGGGCGTACCAGGAACGCTGGTGGGACACAGACCGCCGGGCGGGCCAGCTCTATTGGGGCCGGTACTACTGGAGCACACTCCACTGGACCATAGGCCACTGGGGTCGGAGCCTGCGCTACTGGGGCCGGAACTGCTTCTCCAGAAGAAGCCACCAAAGCCTCGAACAAACCTGGCTCTTCATCAAGTGGAGCAACCTCAGACAGTCCTAGAGAAAGCCGCAAGGCCTTTCTCATGTCTCTTGCTTCCCCTTCTTCTAGATAATTCCTAAACGAGGGTGGCATTTCTCTTCCTCTTAATGAAGTAGGGACCGTGGGGGCTGCAGCTGCGGCCGCTCCTGCGGTGGGGTCGCTTGCGTCGGGACGAACTGTGAAAGAAACTCTGGATAGCTCGGCTCTAAGCCTTTCTAGCTGATGTCGTGAATGCTGCGCCATCTCTTCTAACCGCTGCAACCTCTGGGGAAATTGTGGCGAAGGGGGGCGGGGCAGATTACCACAGTAGGTAAGAGCCGGAACCATTGAACGAGGTGCGAATGTGCTAAAGGGCACCATCGTTTTACCTTGAGTCACTGCGTAGGCTTCGACTAGCAATGCCGTCAAATAAAGTGACTCGGTCCCATTGGCAAGGGGAGACCGAAGATTCTCTTTATCGGTTTCCCATCCAGCAGTGAATTTCCTCCACGATTTTTGGATCACCGGAGATAAATCATGCGAAGGCATGCAATCAATGTAACTTTGTATTGCTAGGATTGATGGCCGAAGTTTTTCATAAATGTCTTGGGTCCTATCAACGGAAGAACGCAGCACCGAGGTACAGATCTCTTCCACAAAGCCTTCAAAAGTTTTTAGGAACGGTTCGATTTGAAAGGGGACGGCCGCCATATAACACCTCGGGGTTAAAATCGGCGACGACTTTAACCCGAAGGCAAAATTTAGGTCAAGACTCTGCTTCCGCTTCGGCGACAGCTTCGATCTTCTGCGCGCCAACGACGAGGTCGTTTTCCTCTTTCAGATTGACGAGCTTCACGCCTTGCGTCGAACGCCCCATGACGCGGACGTCGCGCATCGGAATGCGGACCGCTTGCCCTTCGGCCGACATGAGGAGGACGCCGTCGGAATCGGTGACGCTGAGGGCGCCGACTACGAGGCCGTTTCGCTCAGAGGTAATAATGGAACGGACACCGACGCCGCCGCGGTTGGTTTGACGGAAGTCGTCGACGCGAGAGCGCTTGCCAAAGCCGTTTTCACAGACGACAAGGATCGATTCTTCAGGTGTCACGACTTCCACACCGACGACAACGTCGGTATCGTTCTTGAGAGTGACGCCGCGCACGCCGCGGGCTACACGCCCCACGGAGCGGACAAGCGATTCATCAAAGCGAACGGCCATGCCGTTGCGGGTGAAGATCATGATCTGTTGGGTCGGATGGGTCATGCGGGCGGCCATGAGCTCGTCCCCTTCATCGATGTTGAGGGCGTAGACGCCTTTTTTGCGGGGATTGTCAAACTCGATGAGTGCGGTCTTCTTCACAACGCCTTTCTTGGTGGCGAGGAGGATCGCAGCGCCCTCTTCATCAAATCTCTTCACCTTGAGGATGGCAGCTACTTTCTCGTTTTCGCGGAGATCTTCGAGGAGGTTGATGATGGGACGCCCTTTAGTACGGCGGCCCGCTTCGGGGATCTGCCACACTTTAGTCCAGTAGCAACGGCCCAGGGTGGTGAAGATGAGGAGGTAGTCGTGCGTGGAGGCGACGTAGATGTTTTTGAGAACGTCTGCCTCTTTCTTCATCTCCATGCCCGTGACGCCGGCGCCACCTCTACGCTGCTCGCGGAAGGTGTCGATCGGCATCCGCTTGATGTAGTCGTCATTGGAGATCGCGATGACCACCTGCTCGTCGGCGATCAGGTCCTCCATCGCAAATTCCCCTTCGGCGGCAATGATCTTCGTTTTCCGCTCCGATTTGTGCCCTTTCTTCAGCTCTTCGAGCTCTTCGCGGATGATGCCGCGGACGAGGGCTTCGGAGGCGAGAACGGCTCTGTAATGGGCGATTTTCTGGAGGAGGTCCTTGTATTCAGCATCGATCTTTTCCGCTTCGAGGCCAGTGAGTTGGTAAAGGCGAAGGTCGAGGACGGCATTCGACTGCTTCTCAGAGAGGCCAAAGCGCATCATCAACTCGGTGCGGGCGTTGTCTCTGTTGGAAGAGGCGCGGATCACCTTGACGACTTCGTCGAGGTGGTCGAGCGCTTTGAGATAGCCTTCGAGGATGTGGGCGCGGGCCTCAGCTTTTGCAAGTTCAAAGCGGGTTCTGCGGCGGATCACTTCGATGCGGTGGTCGATCCAGGCCGACATGAAGTGCTTGATATTCATGGTGCGGGGCATGCCGTGGTCAAGAGCGAGCATGTTGCAGCCAAATGTGATCTGCAGGTCGGTGTTTTTATAGAGCTGGTTGATCACGACATCGGGGATCTCGCCTCTTTTCAGTTCGAGGACGATGCGGAGGCCATCTTTATCCGATTCATCGCGGATGTCGGCAAGGCCTGTGATCATTTTGTCGTTGATGAGGTCGGCGATCCGCTTGATGAGGATCGACTTGTTGACGTTGTAGGGCACAGCGTCGACGACGATCTGCTGCTTGCTGTTGGCGATGTCTTCGACGTGCATCTCGGCGCGGAGAGTGAGCTTGCCTCTACCCGTGTGGTAGGCCTCTTTAATGCCCCGATAGCCACAGATGATGCCCCCTGTAGGGAAATCGGGCCCTGGCATCACTTTCATGATGTCGTCGATGGCTACGTTGCGGTTCTCGAGAACGAGGAGCGTCGCCTCAATGAGCTCGAGGAGGTTGTGGGGAGGTATATTGGTCGCCATCCCGACGGCAATGCCCGAAGAGCCGTTACAGAGAAGGTTGGGGAATTTAGCTGGGAAAACGGTCGGCTCCGTTTTGGTCTCGTCGTAGTTGGGGATCATCTCGACCGTCTCTTTGTCGAGGTCCTCCATGAGGGCCATCGAGGCAGATGTGAGACGGGCCTCCGTATAACGCATCGCAGCGGGTGGGTCGCCGTCTATGGAACCGAAGTTCCCCTGGCCGTTGATGAGGGAGTAGCGCATGACCCAATCTTGCGCCAGGCGCACGAGTGTGGGATAGATCACCGTTTCACCGTGTGGGTGGTAGTCCCCTGAGGTGTCGCCGGAGATTTTGGCGCACTTACGGTGCTTAGCGCCCGGTGTCAGGTTCAGTTGCCTCATGGCGTAGAGGATGCGCCTCTGGGATGGCTTCAGGCCATCTCTCACATCGGGAAGCGCGCGCGAAATAATGACCGACATCGAATAGCGAAGGTAACTCTCCTTCATCTCTTCTTCGACGTTGCGCGGAACGACTATTTCATCTTTTGTATACGACATGTAAACAACCCTTAAATATCTAAATTCTTAACGGAGAGCGCGTGAGTCTCAATAAAGGCTCTGCGCGGTTCCACTTCTTCACCCATCAGCATGGAGAACATCCGGTCGGCGGCAATCGCATCGGGGATCGTCACTTTGACCAGCGTCCGAAGAGCTGGGTTCATTGTGGTTTCCCAAAGTTGGTCGGCGTTCATCTCACCAAGACCTTTGTAGCGCTGCACTTCGACGCCCTTGCGCCCGTTCGCGCGGATCGCTTCGATCAATTCTCTCAACGTGTGCCACGGAGTGACCTTATCCCCCTCTTCCAAGATCTCGTAGAGATCGCCACTTGCGATCACATACTGCTCGAGTTTGAGGTGGAAGGCGCTCATTTTTTCATGCAGCGCGATCAGCCGATTCACATCGTAGAGTTCCATAAAACTCAACGGCTTGGGGACAAACGTGCGCATCTCCTCGGTCAACTCTTCAGGCGGAATCGAGGCGAGCGTCTCTTCGTGGACCCGCTTTTGCACTTCTTCGTTCTCTTTTTTCTGATCGATCAGCTCTGCTTCGGAGTAGAAGAATTGCGTCTTATCGCCAATCGTTACGAGATATTGCGGATACTTTTCGCCCTGTTTGGCTGCGATGAATTCGCGGAAAGGGACACCTTTGCGCTCGATCGAGCCGATGAACGTCTCTACTTCCATAGAGAGCTCCATCAATTTGTCCGTCTCTTCTTTGTCGTACGACTTGTCGGAGCCTGCGCGTCGGATCAGAATATCGCTCAAACCCAATTTGAGCAGGTACTCGTCCATCTCCCGTTCCGAGTGGATGTATTGGCTCGTCTTCTTCCGGGTCACTTTGAAAAGGGGAGGACGGGCGATATAGATGTAGTTGTGTTCGATGAGCGCCGGCATGTGGCGATAGAAAAAAGTCATCAAAAGCGTACGGATGTGAGATCCGTCCACGTCGGCGTCGGTCATGATGATGATTTTGTGATAGCGAAGCTTAGCCAGATTGAAGTTTTCAACCCCAATGCCGCAGCCGATCGCAGCCACCATGGCGCACACCTCGGTATTCTGCAAGATCTTCTGGATCCTCGCCTTCTCGACGTTCAAAATCTTACCGCGGATGGGCAAAATCGCCTGGAATCTCCGGTCGCGCCCCATTTTGGCAGAACCGCCCGCAGAGTCTCCCTCAACGATGTAGATCTCACACAGCTCCGGATCGCGCTCTTGGCAGTCGGCCAATTTTCCAGGCAGACGAGCACTGTCGAGAGCCGTTTTGCGCAGCGTCAGATCTCTCGCCTTCTTGGCCGCTTCTCGCGCCTGTGCAGCGATGACCGCCTTCTCAACGATCAGCTTCGCAACTGCGGGGTTCTCGTCCAAATAAACTGTAAGTCCCTCACCCACAATGACTTGCGCAATACCAGCAACTTCGTTATTGCCCAGCTTCTGCTTGGTCTGTCCTTCGAATTGGGGATTGGGCACCTTCACCGAGATCACGGCGGTCAGCCCCTCGCGCATATCGTCGCCGCCTACAGTGATCTTCTCCCCCTTGACGAGGTTGTGATTTTTCATGTAGTTATTGAGGACCCGTGTCAGGGCGGTAGAGAAGCCAGTCAGGTGCGTTCCCCCCTGTCTCGTCGCGATATTATTGACGTAGGTAAAGATGTTTTCCGTGTAGGTGTCATTCCACTGCATCGCCACTTCGAATTCGACGGGACCATCGTGCCCATCTTTGACAGCGTGGAAGTAGATCGGTTTAGGGAAGAGGGGGATTTTCCCCTCATTTAAGTAAGAGACAAACGAGGACAACCCGCCTTGGTAGTTGAATCGGACTGGCTCCCGATTGGGATCGCGCTCGTCTTGGAAGAGGATCGTGATCCCCTTGTTTAAAAACGCCAGTTCCCGCAACCGCTTCAGCAAAACATCGTAGTCGTAACTGGTGACGGAGAAGATTTTGTCGTCGGCCCAAAATTCGACTTTGGTGCCCCGTTTTGTCGTCGTGCCTAATTTTTTCAGTGGCGCAACCGGTTTGCCCCGTTCGAAGGTCATTTCGTAGGTGTGCCCATTTTTCGACACAGTCGTGACCAGCTTCTTCGACAGCGCGTTGACGCAAGAGACGCCGACGCCGTGTAAGCCACCAGAGACCTTATATGTACCTTTATCGAACTTACCGCCTGCGTGTAGGATCGTCATAACGACTTCGAGCGCCGTTACATCGCGCCCCTGTTTGGCCGATTCTTTTTCGTGGACTTCGATGGGGATGCCTCGCCCATCGTCCTCAACGGTGACACCGCCATCGGGATGGAGAGTGACGACG
>DATIIR010000097.1:0-16426 GCA_035479435.1 Chlamydiales bacterium | reverse complement strand
GAAATCGAAGTGGTGATGCTCCATATCCCTCTTCACGTTCTTGACTGCAGGCGACGACCCTTTGAGGAGAGAAACTTTCGATTCTAAATCGATGATTTTTCCCGCCAGCTCTTCGGGATCCAACTCATTCCAGTTTCTCTTAATGTACTTGGAGAGGGCTCTCGCCTCTTTCAGGTCGCTGTCTTCTTTGAGAACGACGACCTCACGCCCCTTTAGCGATGCTTTGGAGCTTTTCACACCAGGCACACTGACCTGATTTCTTGGCAAAATAGGACTAATATTAAATTCCATAATTAACTCCAACCTTTTATGTTATTAAATTACGAGGAGTTATCTGGTGAGCAGAACTCACCTGTTCTTATATTACAACAATACCAGTTATAAATCAATTCATACTAAATTTTTAAATCTACAGAAACAAACGTTAACATACTTAACTTCAATTAGATATGTCTTATTATACCAGACGTGAGCGTACGTGAACCTATCCGAATAAACATAAATAACGTAAAATGTGCGGGCAATAAATACTAAATCAGTAACTACTATGGCATTAGCAATATCAAGTCCCTCTGCTTGGGAAAGAATGGAGGGCCTTCTTAAGTGTCCTATCTTGGAAGAACCGTTCGATCAGAAGAATCCCGCTGTTGCCTTAGTCCCCTGCGGCCATACAATTGGCCGACTAGCGGAGCGACGCCTACTTGCTGCCGCTCGTCAGGATGGAGCGCCCCCGCTAACGTGCCCTTCCTGTAGAACGGGTATCACGCAGTTTATCCATAACCTCCCTGTGACTGCGCTTGCCAAAAGAATACTCAACGCCCCTTTCGAGTGGAGTCAGGCGGTCCAGAGGGGCTATAAAATCCCGTTATTTGACCCTGCTGAACTCCCTTTCCCCGGTGTGCGGGCTAAGTTTGAACCCGAGAACCCCGACAAACGCCTTGACCCTGCAAAAGAGGTTTGTTTGAGGAGCACGATCCCCGACTCCCTATTCGCCCGCCTAAACGTCTCTATAGATGAAGGGAATATAGGGCTAGGCTTGTGGTATAGAGCTCCCATAGAAAAAATGAGACAACTTCTTCGAAATATGGGAATTGATGCACGGGACTCTATGGTAGGCCTGAACCTGTGCGCGCTTTCTAAACGAGAGGACGTCAAGAAAATGTTTCGTCTATTAGCTAGATACAATGAAATACCTGACGCTGAACACAATTGGATCCGCCGTCTACTACAAGCACAAGACCCCACTGCGATTCCCCCTCCTCAAGAAGACGAACTAGAACAGTGCCAACGAGCACAACGGCTCTGGTTGGAGAGGCGCGCCCAGGCCACCGGTCAATTATTGGCGACAGGCCCGTGGATGCCCATGCATCAGATTTGGAACGTGAGGAAACTCTTATCAAGCCCAGAGACTCTTAGACCTTTTTCTGTAGCCCATAAAGCTTTCACGCACGTTCCCTGCGGACATGCCACTGAAAAAACTCCCAACTTACTGGAGAGGGACCCGTATTGTATCTCCTGCAAGGAAGATCGAGCTGGCTGCACTCCAAACTATCTGCTCACTGAACTGGCTCAAACACTATTGGCCCCCGAAGAAGAAGCACCCCTCCCCCACTCCTCTGCCAAAATCCTAGAACCCAGCCGATTGTGGGATTTAGTCTCTCAACACTCCCGAGACTATTGTCACCGACTAGGGCTTTCTCCAAAGGATTTGGAGATCCCTCAAGGTCACCACGTCTACTGCGGGGTACACCCCTCCTCGGACGACCCAGACACTTATGGATTTCTAAGGCTGACGGTGGAGGGACTGCTATTTTCATTCTATACTCAGGACGTTGCCGGTTTCCCTTATGGAAGCGATTGGGAGGAGACGATCCAAGTGGGATGTATTAGCGATCCATCCCTCAATCTTCAGACTGGCGAAGACAACTCTCTCATCACAGCAGTTCCCCCAGAATGGCACGCCAAGCTGCTTGATCAATTAGACGAGAGAGTCCGACGCTCCCTGCGAGACAAGATCGAAGAGATTTCCTCTCACAACCGAGATGAGGTGGCCCGCTTGAAGCGGTACTCTCAAGAATATTGCGACCAGTTAGCCCTCTCTTCAACCGATCTGTCCATCCTTCGAAATGAAGATCTTAATCGCATTGACAATATTTTAACGATCGAAGTAGACGACAGGCAATTTGTATTCCAGTGCCGTGGCACATATGACGAGCAAATTGTCATTTTTCATTGTAAAAAACACACCGCTGACGGCGATGTGATTTCCTCAGAGTGGCATGCAAAAATTCTTGGCAAATTAGACGAAGGAGTCCGACGCTTCCTGCGAGACAAGATCAATGCGGTCCTGAGCTTGTATACTCAGACTCTGCAACATTCCCAACAATACCACGCACAATTGGACCGCCTTTTTCGGAACCATCCTCAATGGATTCGCGACCTTCCCAAAGCTCTCAAAGACATTCATTTCTTCCCTAGGGATCTCGTGGTTGAGGATTGTCTGAAACTCAGAGTGGAGGACAAGATATTTTCTCTCCGTGCCAATCGGTTCTCTGGCGGCTGCTATGGAGACCGCGATACGAAAGATCTGATCCAGGTCTCGTGCGACAACGACCCGTCTCTTAATAGACACACTGGGGGAGGCACCACTTCCATCACCGCCATTCCCCCGGAATGGCACAGGAAACTCCTCCTCCAATTAGAGGCGTGCGTGAACCGCCACCTCTCCGCACGCGCAATATACCAGAGCATAGACAGGTACCGTCTTCTTTAGACTAAGGAATTTTTTCTCGGTGCTCTCGGTGTTCTCGGTGGTTTTTGACCGATTCCTTCATCTCTTCGCTGGCCATTTTGAAGCCGCGCTCGACGCAGGCGTCGACAGAGAGCCCCTCTGAGTAATTGCATCCCACCTCAAATTGAGGGATGGCGTTCTGGGCAAAGAAGGCCGATGTGTAGGTGGGTTGGGTGGCTATGCCGAGGTGGCGGGCGAGCGTTTGGATGGCTGTTTGGATGGGGGCCGTCTCCTCGGCGCGAATCATGGCGGTGAGGCGCATTTCGTTCCGGCTGTTTTGCTGGGGAAAAATGCACGAGTCAAAGATAACGCCGAGAACAGCCTCATTTTGATTGGATGGGACGAGATAACCGTACCCCTTTTTGGAAAGGACATCCCCTTCATAGGCGAGATTGACCACCCAGAGCGAACGGGCGGGACACTGAAGCGGAAGGGCCGAGACGATGAGGTCTGCTTGCCACGTTTTGCCGCCGGCTTGGACTTCGTGTTCGCTAATGGTCTCCACCCTGCAATTGAGGACAAAGTCGACGGGGAGCTGTTTCTGGAGCGCCTGGATCAGCGCCTCCATGCCGCCCGCAACAGTGAAAAGCCCTTTTTGCGTTTTGGGCCCCTTTTTGGAAAAAAGGAGGGCGCGGATGATGGATCCTTTGGTCCGCTCCCAATTATAGAGAAAGGGAAAGCAAGAGCGGATGGAGAGTTTCCGAATATCTCCGGCATAAATGCCGAGAGTGAGGGGATCGAAAAAGGTCTCGGCAATTTTGGGGCTAAAACGGCGAGCGGCAAAATCGTAAATCGATTCGTCCTCAGAGGTGGCGGGGGCGATGAAGGGCTCGCGGATCAGGTAGGGAAGGAGCGATGGGAGGAGGGAGGCGATGGAGCGGAGGCGGCCGTCGATGTAGAGGTAGCGCTTTTGCGGGGCCGCTGTGATGATCTCGAGCTTAAGATCCTGGATGAGGGAGAGGAGATGGGGACTGCGGTTGAACGGAAAGGTGCGGGGCCCCTGCTCAAAGAGAAAGCCCCCTTCATGACTGGTGCGGATCCAGCCGCCGAGGCGGTTCTCCTTCTCAAGGAGGGTTATTTGGGCGTCGGGATATTTGCGGCTGAGCGCGTGAGCTGCGCTAAGGCCGGTGATGCCGCCGCCGAGAATGATGATTTTCATACAGCCCTCGAATAGGTTCCTTTGTTTAGATAGGCGTCAAAGGCCGAGGCGACATTGCGGATGAAGAGGCGCCCGAGAGGCGTCGCGATGAGGCGATCGGAAGTCTCTTCGAGCAGAGCTTCGGCTTTGAGTGGTTCCACGTCTGCCAGATGGCCAAATCGCTTTTTATCGAGCTCAAAGTGGCACATGAGAGATTGGATGGCTTCCCGGCGGATGATGTCCTCTTCCTTGAGCAAGTAGCCGCGGTGGAGGGGCAAATGCCCCTGATCGATGGCGCTCTGATAGGTTTCCAGCTCTTTGAGATTTTGGAAGTAGCCGTTTTCAATAAAGCCGATCGCAGTCATGCCAAACCCAATCATGTCGTCCGCGAGTTGGACGGCGTAACCTTGGAAGTTACGAGTGAGCGTTTTGTTTTGGTAAGCGATGGCCATCGGATCGGTGGGGAGGGCAAAGTGGTCCATGCCAATCGCGGTGTAGCCGCCTTGCATAAAGCGGGCGCGCGCTTCGACATAGATGCGGAATTTCTCTTCGGTCGAGGGGAGAGTTTCGTCGGGGATCGCCTTCTGGTGCTCTTTGAGCCACGGGATTTTGGCATACGAGTAGAAGGCGATCCGGTCGGGCTGGATGGCGAGGAGTTTGTCAGCTGTTTTGATAAAGCTGAGGGCCGTTTGATGGGGAAGGCCGTAAATGAGATCGATGTTGATGCCGTCAAAGCCGAGTTCACGCGCTTTGTGGAAGGTGGAGAGAGTCATCTCTTCGCTTTGGCGGCGGCGCACCGCCTCTTGAACGACGGGGTCGAGATCTTGAACGCCAAAGCTAATGCGATTGAAGCCGAGCTCCTTGAGAGCGGTGAGTTTTTGCCCCTGATCGGAGTGGACGGTGCGGGGATCGACCTCGATGGAGATCTCGGCGTGAGGAGAAAGGGTAAAATGGGCGCGGATCTTCGCCATCAAGAGCTCGAATTGCGCCTCGGTGAGAGAGGTGGGCGTGCCGCCGCCCAGGTGGAGCTGCGTAACGAGCCGCTTGGAGGAAAAATGGGCAGCGACGAGTTCGATTTCTCGCAGCAGATGGCGCAGATAGGCGTTTTGCCGATCGGGGTTGCGGTTCAAGACGACGGAACAGCCGCAAAAAAGGCACATCGTCTTGCAAAACGGGATGTGAAAATAGAGAGACAATGGCTTCGTCGTTTTGTCGAAGGCGGCGAGCTTGTCTTTGAGCTGCGATTCTTCTACGGCGTGAAATTGGGGCGCGGTGGGATAGCTGGTGTAGCGGGGCACGGGGCGGTTCCACTTGGAGAGAAGCGCAGGGTCTACTTGGATAACGTCTTGTTTCATCGTCGAAAAAAGAAATGTTTAGCGATTTCAACAGAGAGAATATAGAGAAAGATGATTCCAGCCAAGGGCGCATAAAAAATGAGAGGGAGCGGAACGAAACCAAAAAGATCTGCAAGCGGCGTAATGAACGGCACGAAGAGGACGGCGATCACGACGGAGAAGACGGCGATGGCGAGCCACTTGCCCGGCCGCGAACGGTAGAAGGGGCCGCGGGTGCGGATGACGAGGACGATGAGCCCTGCCGAGACGACCGATTCGACAAACCACCCTGTCTGAAAGAGCTTTTCATCGGCCTTCAATAAGTAGAGCAACACTCCAAATGTCATGTAGTCGAAAATCGAACTGATCAGACCGAAGACGATCATAAAATGGCGGATGAATCGAAGATCCCACTTTTCGGGGCGGGCAGAGATCGCCTGATCGACCCGATCGGTCGCGATGGCCATTTCGGGGAAGTCGGTGAGGAGGTTGGTGAGGAGCACTTGTTTGGGCAACAGGGGCAAAAACGGGAGGAAAAGGGACGTGCCGGCGAGGCTGAACATGTTGCCGAAATTGGCGCTGGTGGCCATGTAGACGTACTTGATGGTGTTTGCAAACGTGTTCCTCCCCTCCTCCACCCCTTCGCGCAACACAACCAGGTCCTTTTCCAGCAGCACGATATCGGATACCTCTTTGGCGGCATCGGCGCCCCCCTCGACGGCGATACTCACGTCGGCGCTGTGAAGGGCTGAGATGTCGTTGACGCCGTCGCCCAAGTAACCGACGATGAAGCCTGCCTTGCGCACGGCGAGGACGATCCGCTCTTTTTGATTGGGCTCGATCTCGGCAAAGACGTTTTTCGCCTTCACGATTTTTTGCAGCTCCTCATCGCTTGCAGCGCGGATCTCTTCGCCGACGGCGAGATGGGAGTGGGCCATCCCGATGGCTCCAGCCGCATGGAGGGCGACGGTGCGGTAATCGCCGGTGATGATCTTGAGTTGGACGCCCTTCTTTTTCAACTCCTCAACCACCTGCGCAATATCGGGCTTCAGGGGATCCAGAAAGTGGAGAAATCCTAAAAATACGAGGTTCTCCTCCTGAGTGGTCTCTCCATAGGCGATGCCGATGAGCCGAAATCCCCGATGGCTCTCCTCTTCGTAATAGGCCTCCAACTTCGCCCTATCTATCGGAACCACCGACCCATCGGGATTTTCCATCGCAGAGCAGACGTTGAGAATCTGATGGACAGCCCCTTTGCAGACGATGAACTGATCAAAGATGACGCTCATCCTTTTCCGTTCAAAGTCGTAGGGGATCTCATCGCTTTTGTGCCAATCGGAGACATCGATCTTGAGTTTCTCCAAGATGGCCACATCGAGTGGGTTTTGATACGAGGCCTGATAGTGGGCGTTGGCGACGGCGTAGAGGGCCACTTTTTCGCTCTCTCCCCCTTCGCTATTTGTTGCCTTTTCAAGGCCGATCTTTCCGACCGTCACGGTGCCCGTTTTATCAGCGCAAAGGACGTTCATCTGGCCGAAATTCTCGATCGACGGGAGGCGCTTAATCACCACTTTCTTCCTCGCCATCTGCCGCGCGCCGTGGGACAAGTTGACGGTGATGATCGCTGGCAAGAGTTGCGGCGTTAACCCCACCGCCAGGGCGAGCGAGAACAAGAACGCCTCCAAAATGGGGCGGTGCAACATCACGTTGAAGAAGAAGATGGCGCCCACCATCACGAGAGTCACGATCATCAAAAAGAGGCCAAAATTGCGCACGCCGATTTCAAATGCAGTCACGGGGCGTTTGAAGCGAAGGTGTTCGGAGATCTGTCCATATTCGGTATTGCGCCCTGTTGCGACGACGAGACACACAGCCATGCCGTTTGAGACGACCGTTCCCATAAAGACGCTATTGGATCTCTTCAATACGGCTGCATCCGCATCTACGACGCCCACCCTTTTTTCCGCAGGCGCGCTTTCTCCCGTCAGAGTCGCCTCATTGACAAAGAGGTGTTTTGCTTCCACGAGGATGGCATCGGCTGGCACGATATCTCCGACGCGCAACACCACCACATCGCCCGGCACGACGTACTCTACCGGAATCTCCACCTCTTTCCCATCGCGCAACACATCTGCCTTCACCTGGACGAGCTGCAAGATCTTCTCGAGCGCATTGATGGCCCCCCGCTCTTGGAAGTAGCCCAACAATCCGCTTAAGCCGACGATGATGAGGATGATACTAGCATCGGTGGGATCGCCTAGAAAGGCGGACAGGACGGCGGCGCCCATCAAGAGCCAGATCAACGGGCTCTTAAACTGGCTTACGAAGAGGATCCATCCCTTCCCCCGTTTGGGAGGTTTGAGGGAGTTGAGCCCATACGTCCCCACTCGCCTCCCCGCCTCTTCAGTCGAGAGCCCCTCCCGCCCCGCCCTCAGCAGACCGTAGAGCTCCTCAACACTCCGACTCCAAAAAGCGCCCCTCTCCATTTTGTATCCTATTCCTTTCCTGCAGCCAGTCTATCTGCCCACCCGGTCACCCATTCGCTGAATGCCTCAATATACCCCCCAAAATTATTCGTGAAGCCAGGTGGAGTCACCCCCAACCTTTGCAAGGATCTTTCCAAATCTCCTAGGCAGTTCCTAATTTCGACGACTTTGGTGCTTTCTGAGGATCTCTCTGTTCGCGCGATACAATCTCTCAGAGTCAACAATACTTTAAAAATGTGGCGCCATTCAGGAGCCTGCGTAGGGATCGGCTTTAACACACCAAGTAGATTACCATCCAGTCGATAACGACGCTGATTTCCCTGCATGAATCTAGTAAATAGGCCTCCACTATGGAAATCATCCAAAATCTCAGCGAGGTTTCTTTTTGAGTATCCGATTTCGACCGTTTCGGCAATGGAAAAATCAGAATGGGGATGAACTAAGAAGAAAGTGATGAGATCGGCCCGTGCACCGGCGCCGAATATACCCCTGCTCCGCACGCTCAGCAGAGCCGATGAGGCATGGGGTCGCAACACAGATTTATCACTGAGAGTCACTTTCCAAGGCTTTGCCTCTACGAGCATTGGCCAGTTTGCCTGTGAGATTGAGTTCAGGGTAACGGCGTATTTGGAATACGGCTCCACGACCAAAGTCCCCAAATCTTTCATGAGAGATCTCAACCTGCTGATCGAGATAAAACGGTGGTACTTGGAACACCAATCGAGCGACTCGTCCCTTAATCGAGGATCCACATCCGCTAGCACGGCTGTAAACAGAACGAGTTCCTCCAGCAGAATCAAAACATCCGCATGTTTCCTCTTAACTCCGCTGACCCCCAATTCCGTCCACAGGCTCCAAGCTAGATTCAATAAACACTGATCCAGCTGCTTACTCAGCATAAACGCTCTTGATGGCTTGATTTACGTCCTTTTCAAAAGTGACCGATACGTCATGAGTGATGCACCATTTCTTAGCTTGTTGGAGTTCCTCAAAAGAGGGTTTTAAAGCGGTTAAATCTGCAAAATGTTTACTCTCCGGTCCCTGATCAACACTGGCATAAAGTTTAAAGCAAATTTGGTCGAACCGGTCTGCTAAATACAAAGTTAAGCCTTTATATTTGCGAATGTGAGCCCGCTTCATAAAGCCAGCTGGTAAGCCCATTTCTAATAGCGATGCTGGGCCAATGTTGAGCCATTCCTTACCCAGCTCAAGAGCCTTCCCTACTTGCTCAGCGGCTTGGACTAGAGGTTGGGGCAGCGGGATTGCTGAAATAAGCTCTTTACCTTTAACCAGGGCGACTAGATCCAAGTCCTTCGTAGTCCTCTCGATGAGCCCTAGGAGAAGCAAGCTGCCGCCCCCGATTGCCACAACCTCGTAATGAAGCCCCCTCTCCGCCAGTATCTGCCCCAAAACTTTTAGGGCCCCTTCCAGGGTTGCCGTATCTATCTCCATCTTAACCTCTTCCTTCCATTCCGAGAAATTAAAGCTCTTTATTCGATACCTTAAAGTTCATTATCTAACGAAAAGCGAATTTATGGCAACTAGCTTACAAAACTGAATTTCTCACGGTGTCGATGAGGCAGCGGACGGCGTCGACGGGGACGTCGGGCTTGACGCCGTGGCCCAGATTGACGATAAAGCCGGGATCGCCGCGCATGGAGTCGAGGAGCTCTTGGGTTTTTTGGGCGATGATGGGAAGGGGCTCGTAGAGAAGATCGGGGTTGAGATTGCCTTGGAGGGCCATGGGGACTTTTTTGCGCAGCTCGGAGAGCGGCGTGCCCCAATCAAAACTAATGGCGTCGGGGTTGAGTTGGATGAGCTCATCCACTCTCTGGCAGGCGCCCCGCATAAAGAGAATGACGGGGACGTCGACGGCGTCGACGAGCCGCTTGAGATAGGGTACGCAATATTGCTGAAACTCTTGGGGAGTGAGGCGGTCTGCCCACGAGTCGAAGATCTGGATGGCGTCGACACCAGCTTCTTCTTGCATGCGGAGGTAGTCGATGGTGACTTGCGTGATGGGCTCGAGTAGGGCGGGGTCGCCGTTGATGTAGCTCGCGACAGTGAAGGGGCCGCCGCAAAAGCCGATGAGAGGGACGGTGAGCTGGGGCTTGAGGAGGCGGATCGTTTCGGCAATGGGTTGGAGAGGGGCGAGGTTTTGCGGTTGCAATGTACCTGTGATGACAGGGCCTTCGGAAAAATCGAGCGCAAAGCCGAGGGCGAGGGCGACGACAGTGATGTCGGAAAAGAGAATCGCAGCATCGACGCCGAGAGAGAGGGGCAGAAGGGTCACCTGGGCGGCGAGTTCGGGAGTGAAAAAGAGCTCGCGCAGGGTGTGCTTTTCACGGAGCTTCCGATAGGCAGGGAGGTATCTGCCCGCTTGGCGCATCAGCCAAACGGGAGGGCGCCCCCGATTCTCGGATTTAAGAGCGCTGAGGAGCATTGAGGAGCCGTTCTACGATCGCATCGGCCGTGAAGCCAAAGTCTTGCGCCAAGTCGGCGGCTGGGGCAGAGTGGCCAAATCCCTCCATACAAATCGCGATGCCATGTCTCCCAATGTATTTGTGCCAGCCAAAATCGGTGGCGGCTTCGATCGAGACGCGAAGGCCCAGCTCCCCTTCCACAATGGATTTTTTGTAGTCGTCAGACTGCTTTTCAAAGAGGGCCCAGCAGGGCATCGAGACGACGCGGACGTGTTTGCCGAGCTTTTCGAGACCGGCGGCTGTTTCGAGGGCGAGAGAGACTTCGGAACCGGTGGCGAAAAGGGTGAAATCGGGCCGTCCCTTCTCCTTGCGGACGATGTAGGCGCCGCGCCCCATCCCCTGTTCGTAGGGAACGTTGGTAGTGGCGATGTCGGGGAGATTTTGGCGCGAGAGGACGATGGCGGTGGGCCCTTTGTAACGGAGGGCGGCGAGCCAGGCCATGCGCACTTCGTGGGAGTCGGCGGGGCGGATGACGTGCATGTGGGGAATGGCGCGGAGCGAGGCGAGCTGCTCGATCGGCTGGTGCGTGGGGCCATCCTCGCCCAGGAAAATGGAGTCGTGCGTGAACTGGTAGATGACGTGATAGGGCGAAAGGGAGGCGAGGCGAATCGAGTTGCGCATGTAATCGCTAAATGTGAGGAAGGTGCCGCAGTAGGGCTGGATCATCCCCGTGAGCGAGAGGCCATTCGCAATGGTGCCCATCGCAAATTCGCGCACTCCATATTTGATGTTGCGCCCCGTGAAATTCCCCGGCGTCACGATGGGGAAATTTTTCATCATAGTGAGATCGGAGACAGAGAGATCGGCGGAGCCGCCATAGAGCTGCGGGAGCACCTTGCCGAGCGTTTGGAGGCAGACGTTCGAGGAGGCGCGACTTGCCATCGGCGATTTGATCTCGATTTTTTTCAGCGTCTCTTCGAGATCGGCGGGGAGGAAATGGGATTGCATTTTCTCATATTCGGCGGCGAGATCGGGATAGGCGTGGGCCCAGCGGCGGAACATCTCTTTCCACTCGGCTTCGAGAGCGATGTCTTTGGCCAATTTTTGTTCGAAAAAGGTGTAGACCGATTGGGGAACGTAAAACTCCTCCTTGGGCATGCCGAGCGCCTCTTTGGTCGCAGCGACCTCTTCGGGACCGAGGGGCGAGCCGTGGGCGTGGTGAGTGCCCGCTTTGTGGGGCGAGCCCTTTCCGATCACCGTGCGCAAAACAATGAGAACGGGCTTCTCCTGTTTCTTCCGAATATCGGAGAAGAGCGTCTCCATCCGGTCGAGATCGTAGCCGTCGCACTCATAGGCGTCCCAGCCGTACGATTTAAAACGGGCTCTCGTATCCTCCGACATGCACTCGGCGAGCGGGCCATCGAGGCAGATGTTATTCGCGTCGTAGATGAGGACCAGGTTATTGATCTTCAGATGGCCGGCAAATGAGGCCGCTTCGGAGGAGATGCCCTCCATCATACATCCATCGCCTGCCACTACAAACACTTTGCTGTTGAAGAGTGGATAGTCGTCTCTGTTGAACTTGTTCGCCAATAGCTTCAGACCCAGCGCCATGCCCACTCCATTGCCGACGCCCTGGCCTAGCGGCCCCGTCGTCGCCTCAACGCCCTCAGTCACGCCATATTCGGGATGGCCTGGCGTGATCGAGTGGAGTTGGCGGAACCGTTTGATCTCATCCATGGAGAGCTTAAAACCAGACAAGTGGAGACAAGAGTAGAGCCACATGGAGCCGTGGCCTGCAGACAGGACGACGCGATCTCTGCCAGCCCATTTGGGATGCTTCGGATTGTGCCTCAAAAGAACGCCATACAAGAACGCGCCCAACTCGGCGCAGCCCATCGGCATACCCGGGTGGCCCGAGTTGGCCTTTTGCACTGCTTCCATTGAGAGCTGGCGGATGGCGCCGGCGATTTTGGCCAACTGTTTTTTGAGATCGTCTTCCATAAAAGTCCTAAGTATTCGAGACCTATTTTGAGCTACAAAGGGAAATCGTGCAAGAACTTGTGAAAAAAACAGGGAAATGGCATAGGAGTAGATTATGTTTCAGTATGTCGACACAGATAAGGCAGCTAAGCCTTTGGGACACTATTCCCAGGCAGTGATCCACAATGGCACAATCTATGTGGCCACGCAGTTAGGGATCGTTCCCGGCAAGCCGATCGAGGTCGGCTCGATACCAGACCAAACAAAAGCCGCCCTGACCAACGTCCGGGAGATCCTGAAAGCCGCCGGCTCCGATTTACACAAAGTGCTTCGGGTCACGGTCTATGTGTCCGACATCCGATTTTGGGATGAAGTGAACGGTGTCTATTCCCAATTTTTTGGAAATCACAAACCTGCCCGCGGGATCATCTCCTGCAAGGAATTCCACAAGGGATTTCAGGTGGCGTTCGACGTCATCGCCGCTGTTTGAAAGGTCCTACATAAACTCTTTGACTTCTCTCGTGCGTTAAAGTAAAATTGTCGCTACTTCTAGAGGAATCTATGCTTTCACAAGAGATCCGTCGCGCTTTTCTAAATTATTTTAAGTCGATGGGACACACCGTCGTCCCCTCATCGCCCGTCATCCCCCACGATGACCCCACGCTGCTCTTCATCAACGCAGGGATGAACCAGTTTAAAGATGTTTTTTTGGGGAAATCCAAACGAGAGTATACGCGAGCGACAACGACACAAAAGTGCATCCGGGTCGGCGGAAAGCACAACGACCTCGACAATGTGGGCCATACGACAAGGCACCTGACGTTTTTTGAGATGCTGGGGAACTTCTCCTTCGGCGACTATTTCAAAAAAGAGGCGATCGCCTATGCGTGGGACGTCACTCAGCACGTCTTCGGCTTCGACCCCGACAAGGTGTGGGTTTCGGTGTACAAGGACGACGATGAGGCGTTCGCTCTGTGGGAAAAGCATCTGCCAGCGGCGCGGATCGTCCGATTCGGTGAAAAGGAAAATTTTTGGGCCATGGGCGATACAGGCCCCTGCGGTCCTTGCTCCGAATTGCTCTACGATCGGGGCGATAAGTACGGACATGCAAAAAGTCCCAAAGAGGACTTGTCTGGCGAGCGGTATCTAGAGTTTTGGAACCTGGTCTTCATGCAGTTTTCGCGGGATGTATCTGGCAAAATGGAACCGCTGCCCAAACAGTCGATCGATACGGGATCAGGGCTGGAGCGGGTCGTGTCGCTCCGAATGGGTGTCGACACGGTGTTCCAGACCGACATCTTGCGCTCGCTGATCGGACAGGTCGAGGAAATTTCGGGAAAAACATATGACCCGACAGATGCGGTTCTGGCGCCCGCTTTCCATGTGATCAGCGACCACATCAGGAGCCTCTCGTTCGCGATCGCCGATGGCGTCCAGCCGAGCAATACCGACCGGGGCTATGTTTTGAGAAAGATCTTGCGGCGCGCGGTTCGCTACGGCCGGATGCTGGGCCTGCAAAAGCCGTTTTTGGCGGGTGTGCTGCCCCGCCTGGTCGCGACAATGGGAGAGGACTTCCCCGAGCTGAAGACAGCGAGAGATCGGATCTCCGAGATCTTGACGCTCGAAGAGGAGGGCTTCATCCGCACATTGACCCGAGGGGGTCAGCTTCTCGGTCAAGTGATCGAGAGATCCCACAAGACGGCCAAGAAAATCAGCGGCGAAGATGCCTTCAAGTTGAAGGACACCTACGGCTTCCCACTCGAAGAGGTGCTCTTGATCGCGAAGGATGAAAATCTCAGCGTCGATCTGAAGCGCTTCGAGCAGCTCGATGAAGAGGCAAAAGAAAAATCGCGCAAGGCGCACAAGACGGCGACACAGGCGTTTGGAGAGAACTTCTTCAGCGATTTCACGAAGACGCATAAGCCGTGTCTATTCGAGGGGTACCAAAAGACAAGTCTGGAGGCGCATGTGCTCGGGATCGTCGTCGATGGAAAATTCACCGACGAGATCAAGAGTGGACAAGAGGGGCTCGTGATCTTGGATAAGACCCCCTTCTACGCAGAGATGGGCGGTCAGGTGGGCGATACGGGAACGATCGACCATTTCCAGGTTTACGACTGCACAGCCCCCTTTCCAGGCGTCATCGCCCACTTAGGGAAAATGGGCACGGGAGTCTTGCGCAAAGGGCAAAAGGTATCCGTTGCCATCGATGAAAAACGGCGCCTCGAGATCCAAAACAACCACACGGCGACCCACCTTTTGCATTGGGCGCTCCAAAAAGTATTGGGCCCCCACATCAAACAGGCGGGCTCTTTGGTCGACGAAAAGCGCTTGCGCTTCGACTTCAGTCACCACAAGGCAGTGAGCGGCGAAGAGCTGCGCGAAATCGAAAACCTGGTCAATGAGAAGATCCGCACCGATTTGCCCGTTCAAGTCTATGAATTGAAATACGACGAAGTGCAAAAGCGGAGTGACATCAAGCAATTTTTCGGCGAGAAATATGGCGACAAAGTGCGCGTCATCGACATCGACTTCTCCAAGGAGCTCTGCGGAGGAACCCACACGAATCGGGTGGGTACCATCGGCCTCTTCAAGATCGCGAAAGAGAGCAGTATTGCCGCGGGCGTGCGGCGGATCGAGGCGGTGACAGGCAGGTATGCCGAGATGCTGGTCCACCAGGAGGAAGATTTGCTCCAGAGTTTGGCTCTGCAGCTCAAGACAACGGTGCAATCGATCCCCGAAAAGGTGGAGACGCTGATCGATGAGAACAGGTTGCTTTCGCAAGAGCTCAAAGTGTTCCGCAAAGGGCAACTGAAACACCTGCTCGAAAAGTGTTTGTCTCAAAGGGAAAAAGTGGGCTCGATCCCCCTCATCGCAACGGAGCTTGCAGTCTCAACGGAAGAGCTGACCGACTTTGCGGGCGAACTGATGAACCAAATGAAATCGGGCGTGGTAGCGCTTGGAATCAGCATCGGCGAAAGGTGTCAACTCCTCGTCGCAGTGAGCCTCGATCTGGTGCAGAAGAACATCCATGCGCAGGAACTGATCAAAGAAGTGGCGCCGTTGATCCAAGGGGGAGGCGGGGGAAAACAAAACATGGCGCAAGCAGGTGGCAAAGATCCCCACGGCCTTCCCAAAGCGCTAGACAAGATTCGGCATATCCTTGCTAAAGTCCCTACCTGATGAATCGATCCTCGTAGAGGGGCTCTGGGATTCGCCCAAAGCCCTTCTGGCCAGCGTCGCCGCTAAAAAGAGATCCGTCCTGCTCATCACGGGTGGGACGCGCGAAGATCGCTTTTTCGACAACCTCTCCTACTTCTGCCCCGGCGTGGCAGTGGAATTCCCCGCTTGGGAGACGCTCCCCGGCGAAGAGATCCCTCCGAGCCCCGACATCATCGGAAAACGGTTCGAGGCGCTCCACACGCTTCTCCATAGAAAAGGGCCCTCCATCGTCCTCTGCCCTTTGCCCTCACTGCTCCAGAAAGTGATCCCGAAAGAGACCTTGGCGCCGCTGCTCCACAAGTGGAAAAAAGGGAGCAAGGTCCCTTTCGATAAACTGCCCGAAATCCTCGTCGCCCTCGACTACAAACGGGTCCCGGTCGTCTCCGACAAAGGGGAATTTGCCCTCCGCGGCGGCATCCTCGATCTTTTTCCCGTCTCGTCGAGCGATCCCTTCCGGATCGAATTTTTCGGCGATGAGATCGAACAGATCCGCACCTTCGACCCGGTAGGACAGAAATCGATCGCCAAAGCAGACGAGATCTTCCTCTGCCCCGCAAAAGAGATGCCTCTCTTACAAAAAGCAACGCGCCTTGTCAATATCGCCGACTACCTCGACGACCCGGTCATTATGTGGGACGATCTGCTAGCCATCGAAGATACCTACGTCGGCTTAAAAGCAATGCCCGCCTCCAAATCGCTCTTTTTCTATCGACTGGAAGAGCTCCTTCCGCGCTGGGAACGGCATATTTTTTGCGCCGATTTCCACCTCGAAGAACACTTCGAGATGTTCAATCACAAATTTAAGGCAAAACACTTTACTCCGAAATTCTTCAAAGTAGATCAGGTCTTCCATCCCGAAGAATCTCCCGACCCACATCTCAAATTCCTCTTCCTCAACATGACTGATACGGAAGAGGAGGAAGTAAAAAAGCAGCTCGCCTCCATCACTCTGCCCAAAAATACCCGTTGGGAACGGGGCTACCTCACTTCCGGTTACTGCCTCGATGGTCTCGTCGTCGTCCCCAACGTAGAGCTCTCCCACCGCGCCC
>DATIIR010000096.1:0-21213 GCA_035479435.1 Chlamydiales bacterium | reverse complement strand
CTCCCAAGGCATCGTTCACCTCATGATGAAATAGATGCCAAAACAGTTTATAGAATCTAAAGAAAAGTGTTACCCATGTCGGTAGACTTTGTTACCTATGTGGGTTGACTAAAGTGTTACCTATGTGAGTGGACTGTACCATTTTTTCAACCACCGAGAGCACCGAGAGACACCGAGGCGCGAAACGCGCATTTCCTACCCTTTCTCGGTGCTCTCAGTGTGCTCGGTGGTTAATTTTACCCTTCCGGCCAAGATATTTGAGGGTTATGCAACGGTCTCATCGTTCCATTTTTCTGGGGATTTTTTGCCGATTGACAAAATTTTGGAAAAACCGAATATGTGCAAATAGCTCTGAAAAGGGATCTTTGTATGCTTGGCACAATTCTAATTGTTATCCTAGTTCTGTTGTTAATTGGGGCGATTCCCCGCTGGAACTACAGTCGTGAGTGGGGATATGCTCCCGCCGGCACATTGACCACTATCTTGATCGTCATCTTGATTTTGTGGTTGTTGGGCGTTATTTAGCATGTATGAGGGAAAGCACCTTCCTCTCGCCCCAATGCGGATTTTCATTCGACGGATTATTTGCAATCTGGCGATTGGCGTTGGGGTTATCTTGTTCTCGCTGGGGATAGGGATGGCTGGTTACTCTTATTTCGAGAAGATGGGCTGGGTCGATGCCTATGAAAACGCCGCAATGATCTTATCGGGCATGGGTCCTGCGGATACAATAACGACCGCAGGGGGCAAGATCTTTGCAGGGACCTACGCCCTATTCAGTGGGATTATTTTTCTTGTAGTCATTGCGATCCTCATCGCCCCCATTTTTCACCGCTTTTTCCATAGCTTTCTAGTGAGCGATCATAAATAGCCGGGTTGCCCCGGCCATTTGTCTAACCAACGAATAGGTGAAGAGCATGGATCAGGAAATAGGGGATCCCTGCAGAGGCCACAACATTTCCGATCGCGCGGGAGTTTTGCGGTGACAAGATGTTGAGTTGAATGACACACGTAGGACGCCCCATCGCATAGATCATCCCCAAAACAAGCCCTGTGATCTTCGCGGCTAGCCATGCCATAGGAACTCCTCCTACCACAAACCCAACCGCAGCTCCTGCGGCGCTACCTAAAACAATGACTCCCGAGTGGTCCACTAACGAGTTGAAAGACTCCAATGTTCCAGACCCAAATGATTTTACAGATGCTGCCATAACTCCACTCCCTTCTTATGGTTTTTCGTAAGCAAGAAAGCCTAACAACCTTCTCCGTTCTTTGCAAAAAGAATATTTTACTCTTGCAAGTTCTTTAAGCGCACCATTGCGTCAAATAGGCGCCGTTTGGTACCATGCCCAGCCTTTCACAAGTCCGAAAAAGGAAATCTTATGACACTTTGTAGCCAAGTTTCTCTCGCAACACAATCCACGTCTCTACCGCAATGCTCTTCTCTCGCGCTCGGTTCTACACAGCGATCCAATTGGACCAGGGTCGGCGACGCCTCCAGTCGGGTATTCCGAAGCGGAAATACATACACTGTTGCAGAAGTACCACCCTTTGAAGGACTGGGAAGGCTAGTTCGACCTCTCGTTGACATGGGAAAAAGATGGTTGGCGGCTGTTCCTGACTTCTGGCCATTCCCAATGGCAAGCGCTCAAAGGTTCCCATCTCCTGACGTGGCCGCCGCTTATCAGAAGATCGCTGAGAACGATCCCCTTATTTATGCAGCTGAAATGGAAAATATGCCTGCCATTCTAAAGCTGATAGAAGGAGGCGCTGAGCTCAATCACATCAGTCAGTATGGGGGTATCACACCTCTTGGTGTCGCTGTTAGAAAGAACGATTACCGTTTTACAAAATCCCTATTAGATCTTAAGGCTGATCCAAATTTAAGTGGATCTCCTACAACTCCAGTTGTCATTGCTGCAGGACATCCGCAAATCCTTCAGCTGTTGTTAGAGCGAGGAGCTGAGGTCGGTTCTGCAGAGCCCATCCGCCAAGCAGCTAGTTTGGGTGCTTTTGACTCTCTCAAAATGTTACTCAATGCAGGGGGGGATCACAGCGTACCTAGCGACAGGGGGGAGACAGCCATCGACTTAGCGAGGGTGGAATTAGAGAAGTTAGCATTACAAAAGGCAACTGAGCAAGACCCCGAAGAAGTGGCAAAATTTTCGCTAGAGGTCCGGGAATTTAAAAAAATAGTCGGTGTGCTAAAGAACTGGAAAACTGAAGAGCATTTGCCATGTGAGCCCCTTCCGAAAATCACTAAGAATATCCAAGAATTAGCAGAGCGGCTCGGCATCTCAGATGAGACTGCCAACCAAGTTCTTAGTAGATTTAGCGAGATGCAGATTGTCCATATGTTGGCGGAGCACAGAGAGCATGGACTTGTCAAGAGTTACGCGAATAAGTTAAAGCGACTTTTGGCGAGAGAAAGGATTTCATAAAATCATATTACGAGGGCCCTGGGGTTGATGAGCGCCGTGGAGTCTGTGGGCGCGGCCATGGGGTCGTTGGAGGGGCCGGAGGTGGGCTTTCAGGCTCCTCTTCGGGATAGGGGGGGGGTTCTTGACTAGGATCGATCAATTCGACGGGGTTGGGAGCACGTTTTAATAGTTCAAAAATGGACTCCACGGTGACGGCCTCTGGAACAGCTGGCCCTGTTGAGGGCACTTCGGGTGGGGCGCCGAATGAAAGAAGACGTCTCCTTGATGCGTCAATAAGGCCGGCTTGAATAGACAGCTGATGCGCGGCTTGGGCTAGCTCTCTGTATTGCGCTCGAGTGGGCTTGCGTCTATCCACTATGTGAAAAACAGCTAACTCTCGCTGGTGGACGAACTCCTGTATGGAAGAGGAGACTTCGTTGATCCCATTACTTACCTTCAGCCACCAGTCTCCTGTGTCAGGGGGATTGCGAAAGCCAACAACACTAACCCGCGAAGTAGCCAAGTTGTGGATGCGAATATTGAGATCTGGTAGGTCGAGATTGTGTAATGGCTCTATGTGGGCAGGAGCTTTTCTGCTGGCAGACGAGGAGAGTGCTGCAAGTTGAGCAGCTTCAGTCGGGGACAAACTTCGCGGTGGTGTAGCCATAAGGTTCTCCTAGATTTTTGCGGGCGTGAGTGTATCACAAGAACGAAAAAAATGGGAAACCAAAAGGTTACGGGATGATGGAGCCGCTTTGGATGTGGATGTGGTGGCCGGGGTCGAGGGAACGGATGGGCGTTGTGATGAAGACCTGGCCGAGGTGTTCGAGCGAGGTGCGGAGGAGCTGCTGTCTCCCCACATCTAGATGAAGGCCGAGGTCGTCGATGCTCATGAGGGCGGGGGCGCCGATTCGGTGGGTGAGTCGCTCCCACTCGGCAAGGCGAAGGGCCGCGATGGCGGTGCGCTTTTGCCCCTCACTGGCAAAGAGGCGGGCGGGCTTGGAGTCGATGAGGAGCGAGAGGTCGTCTCGATGGGGGCCGATGAGCGTGAGGCCGAGCTCCATCTCGCGGGGGCGATTTTTCTGGAGCTGCTGCAGGTAGGCCTTCCCTTGAGAGAGCTGGATAGAGAGTTCGTGCGATTCCTTGTCGGAGGAGAGCTTCTGACTCTGTTTATGGAGGGGCTCTTTGAGCTCTTTGATCATCTCTTGACGCACTTTGACGATATAATCTGCCGATTGGGCCATTTCGATTTCCCAACAGTCGAGACTCTCGCTGCTGCGGGTGCGGAGGAGGCAGTTGCGCTGCTTCATGGCGCGCCAAAAACGGGTGAGATGGTGAACGTAAAGGGGGTCGCTCTGGGCGAGGTGGAGGTTGAGAAAGCGGCGCCGGATGGAGGGGGAGCCGCTGATGAGTTCGGTGTCGTGGGGCGTATAGAGAACCGAGGGGAGGATGCCGAGGAGGGGATGGAAAGAGGCGTAGCTGTTGGCGTCGAGTTGGAGATGGCGGTTTTGCCCATCGTAGGTGAGTTTGATCCGCTGGGTTACGCTGTCGCGAACGATCTCAGCCTCGAGATGGAAAAACGATTCGCCTGAACGGATCAACTCCGCAAGGGTCTGAGTGCGAAAGGAGCGCCCGGTCGCGATGAGATAGATCGCTTCGAGGAGGTTCGTTTTGCCCTGTGCATTGTCGCCGAAAAAGACGTTGAGGCGCGGATCGAAGTGCACCTCAGCTTCGACGTAGTTGCGAAAATTGCGCAGGTAGAGCGATCTAAGGAACACTTTCTACAGCTTCTTTGCGAGGCGCTGGTGCATCGTTGAGACGCATCGGCATGATCACAAAGAGCGCTTGCGTCGAATCGGTGATCAGACCCGGGTTGTGGGGATCGTTCAGCCCAAAACGGACCGTCTCGTCTTTGCTGTGGCGCAAAATGTCGAGGAAAAAGTAGGGGTTAAAGGCGATTTCGAGTTTGGGTCCCGCATAGTCGACGGGCATGCTGACGCGTCCCTCTCCAATATCGCTACTCATAGCGGCGAGATGGAGCTGGCCCGTCTCAAAGCTGAAACGGACAGAACTGCTCGTCTCCGAAGTGAACAGGGAAATCTGGCGCAAGAGCGACATGAGCTCCTCTCTGTGGATGGAGAAGTTTTGTCCGAGCTTGGCAGGGATCACGCGCTCCACATCGGGATATTGGCCCGAGAGCAATTTGGTGATGAGCGTCAGATGGCCACACTCGAGCGAAACCTTGTCGTGAGCCAAATTGAGATGCACTTCCGAACTACTCTCGTCGAGCATTTTGATCATCTCTTCGACAGCTTTGAGGGGAATGACGTAAGTCCCTGTTACAGAAGGATCTATGGATATATTTGTCGAGGTTTTTGCGAGGCGTTTGCCGTCGGTGCCAATGAGGATGGCTTTTTGTTGGGCGATTTGCAACTGGACACCGTTGAGCATGTATCTGCTGTCTTCGCGTGCGGCGGAGAAGGCGGTTTTGGAGAACATCTCTTTGAGGGTGGAGCTGGTGAGGGTGATTTCGGGGGAGCCGGTGAGATCGGGGAGCGCGGGGAACTCGCCTTTGTTCATGCCGTTGATTTTGAAGACCGAGGTGCCGGTGGTGATTTCGGCGACTTCGTTGGTTGTTGCGCTGATTTTCACTTGTGGAGAGGTCAATTCGCGGACGAGTTGGAAGAATCTGCGAGCGGGGAGAGCGATGGCGCCCTCTTCGACGACTTTTGCCTCCACGTAGCAGCGCATGCTGACGGTCAGGTCGGTTGCGCTGACGACCAATTGGTCATCGCTTGCCTCGATAAGGACGTTGGCCAGAATCGGAATGGCCGGCTTGGCAGCGACGATGCTCTGGATTTTTCCGATTAGGTTGACGAGATCGAGTTTTGATATGACCGCTTTCATGAAAATACCTCACAGTAATTTGCTAAAAATAAAGGATATCACCTAACGCTGTCAAGCACAGATAGAGAAGCCACACTGAAGAAGGGTGGTGATGACGTTCGCTAGAGTGATGAGTATGGCGGCGAGGAAGGCGCCCTTTTCTAGTGCGCGCCAGGCGGGGTGATACTCTCTGTGGTTGGAATAACCGTAGAGAATGAGTAGGACCGCGCAGGCAAAGAGAGAACAGATAAAGACGACGAGAGCCCAAACGTAGAGATTGTGGCCTAGGACGGGCACGCCGTGCGCGGGAAATTGAGGGCAGACGTGCAGGGCAATTTGGCGCATCGAGCTAAGGGGGCCGACGAGGGCGCTGAGGATAGCAAGTCCGTAGTGTTCAATGCGGACGCCGATGCGCAGGTTCATGAGGAGTGCAACGGCGATGCCGACCATTCCGAGTCGCTGCAAAAGGCAGAGGGGACATGGCGCTTCGTGTTCGATGAGTTGATAGCCGTAGGCGGCGAGTAGGACGCCACAGAGGACGAAGATGAAGAGGGCGTTGGCGACTCTGTGGAAGGTATTCATCATGGGCTATAACCGAATTTGCAGGGTGCCTGTCGCGAAGTGAAACAGAAGGATCAGGCAGAGGATGAGGTTGAGGATGACAAGGCCAAAGGCGACGTAGTTGTGGCGCCAGTAGATGAGGAAAATAGCGATGAAGTAGATGAGAAAGAGGGCTGCCATCATGATGGCTAGTAAAGAGGGAAGCGGATTTATTCGTCAAGGGCCCGTTTGATGGAGCGCTTCGACTCTTTTTCCTTGAGACTGGCCCGCTTGTCGTAGGCCTTTTTCCCTTTGGCGATAGCGATGCGCACCTTGGCGATCCCTTTCTTGAGAAAGATCGAGAGGGGGATGACGGCGAGTCCCTTCTCTTGCGTTTGGCGACGGATCTGCTCGATCTCCCGTTTGTGGAGGAGGAGTTTTCTGGGGCGCCGCTCTTCGTGGTTAAAGACTCCGCCGTGGGAATAGGGGGCGATGACCGAATTGACGAGAACGAGCTCGCTTCCCCGCACATCGACATACGAGTCTTGGAGCGCACCGCCGTGATTGCGAAGGGACTTGATCTCGCTGCCGAGCAAAACAATGCCCGCCTCGTAGGTGTCGAGGATCTCATAGTCGTAGGTCGCTTTCCGGTTGGAGACAAGCTCTGGATTGGGGGCTGGTTTGCTCATGGGGTCATTTTAACCTGTTGGCTTTAAAAAAGCCGAGGAGAAAGAAAAAAGCAATGAGGGACCAGAAGAGAGGGGTGGGGATAGGCCACCCAAAGACGATGAGAGCTAGCTTAACGCCGATCAGGCCAACCACGAGATACGCGCTGGTTTCCAGGCGGGGAAAGCGGTCGATCCATCGGCTGAAGAGGGCGGCGCCGTAGCGCATGGCGACGAGGCCGATCATGCCGCCGGCGTAGACGACCCAGAGTTTGGGGAGGGATCCGTCGATGAAAGCTACACCCGCGATGATCGAGTCGAGGGCGAAGATGAGGTCGAAAACTTCAATGAGAAGGACCGTTTTCCAAAAGGAGTGGGTTACCGTCTGCTCTAAGGGGGGGCGCTTGTTGGTGAAATATCGGATGGAGAGGTAGATGAGGTAGGCGGCTCCTAAGAGCTCGACCCATGCGTATTCCAAAAGCGTTGCGACGGCGAATAGGGCAGCGGCGCGGAGGAGAAAGGCCGAGGCGAGTCCGATGAAGAGGGCGCGCCGTCTGAGGGGAGCGGGGAGGGACCTGCTTAAAATCCCCAGCACAATGGCGTTGTCTGTCGAGAGGAGAATCTCCAGAAACGACAGAGTAAAGATGCGGGGGATATCGGAAAAAGCAAAGCTCTGTTCAAACATCAGTCTTCAAAGAAAAAACGGCCGAAGTGGGTTACCGCAAAACAATCGCGGTCGTGGCATTTGCCAGTCGTTACCATCCCCATCTCATAGAGCCATTCAAAAATAGTGGCTTTGAGAAGGGCTTTTTCTTCGTCGCCATACACGGGGAGGGTATAGGTCCAGTGTTTGCCCACCCGCTTCAGCATGACTACCGAGTGTTCGTTGAGGGGAACGAGGACCCCTTTCAGGAAGTCGTCGAAATAGACCCAGCCTCCGTGAAGGATACGCTTGATCGATTTTTCGGCTTCACGGACGTATCGTTCGCCGATAGTGAGAGAGAGGATGCGGTTCTGCGGATGGCGGTAGAGGTGGAGGGCGCGGTTCTCCAGCGATAGATCGAGCCACTCATCTCCGGCGTCGAGAGTGTGGAGGCGACCTGCTTTGTAGTCTGCGAGCTTGACGAGGCAAAGTTTCTGGATGGCTGGGGTGAGGTCGGTGGCGAAGGGTTTTTTCTTGGCCTTGAGGAGGAGTGAACTCATCTCCTCGATGAAGGCAAAGTCGCTATCGCGGGTGCGCTGAATGGGCTCTTTACTGTCGATGCAAGGGGTCTCGGTAGCGCGGACAAAGCGAAGGTAATTGTGCCACTCGTTGAAGGGGGCGACGAATTCAAGCCAATGATCGTCTGCCTTTTCATAGCAGAGACAACAGACAAAGTTGAACTCAAGAACGAGGAGCATCTCCTCGAAGTCGCGCCGCTTGAGGTTGTATTTTGCGATCAGATCGCTCGAAGAGACTTTAAAGTCGGGGGCTGAAAAGACATCGTTGATGATCGCAGTGATGATGGGGTAGCCGAGATTGAGATCGAGGAGGTAGCGCTGGAAAATGTGGGGCGTGAGGAGATATTTCTCGACGATCGACTCAAAGATGTTATTCGATGTGCGGGGGATCGCATACCAAGTGGGGAGGAGATGGATAGGGACCTTGCGCAAAAGGCCTTGGAGAAACTCCATGTCTGGCTTGAAATGGGGATCAAACCGGGCGATCTGGAATTCGAAGTATTTCCGCTTCTCCTTATCGACGAGGATTGCATCATCCTGGATTGTAAGAAGTCCGGTGGAAGAGATCCTTTTCAGAGAGTCTGCTAGGGCTTTTTCTTCGCAGCCGACGCTCCGGAGGAGCTTCTTGAATGATATTTTCAACGGACTGAAGAGGATCTCTTCCAAGACCTCCACATCCAATGTGGAAAAATCGGCCATCAACATCCGATTTTCGATATCCTGCTGACAATTGTAGTCGGCGAGATTGACCTTATTTTTGCGTGCAGGACTCAGCTCGAGCATGTTCCACCCATTAAGACTGCATAAAATATAGCTTACCAACTAGATTGGCGCAAGCTTGTCTCTTAGCCGGGTGAAATAATCGAGTCTTTTTTTCATCTCCCGCTCAAAACCCCGCTCAACAGGGCGGTAGAAACTTTGCCTTTCAACGGCGTCTGGGAAATAGTTTTGCCCCGAAAACCCGTGGGGGGTGTCGGGATCGTATTGGTACTCTTGGCCATAGCCAAAATCCTTCATGAGCTTAGTCGGGGCGTTCAAAATGTGCTTGGGAGGGTCTAAATGGCCCGTCTCCGAGGCTAGTTTGCGAGCTTCTCCATAGGCGACGTAGGTGGCGTTGCTCTTGGGAGAGAGGGCGAGATAGAGGACGACTTGTGCAAGGGCCAGCTCCCCTTCGGGCGAACCGAGCATTTTGTAGACGTTCCAGGCGTCGAGGGCGATCCGGAGGGCCTGAGGATCGGCAAGTCCTATATCTTCAGATGCCATCCGAATGAGGCGCCGACCCAGATATAAGGGGTCTTCGCCTCCTTCGAGCATCCGAGAGAACCAATAAAGGGATGCGTCGGGATCGGAGCCGCGGATCGATTTGTGGAGGGCAGAGATGAGATTGAAGTGCCCCTCCTGGTGCCGGTCATAGAGGGGAGGCTTTTTTTGGATGGGGAGATCGCCCTCGAGATTCTCGATCATATTGAGCAAATGGCGCCCATCGCCTTGCGATTGGGAGATGAGCAGCTGCCGCTTTTCCAGAGAAATATCGAGGGGTTTGACGGCCATCTCGTACCGTTGGATGATTTTTTCGAGAGATTCGGGACTGAGGGGTTCTAGTTTCAGGACGCGCAGGCGGGAGAGGAGAGCGTTATTGAGGACAAAAGAGGGGTTCTCCGTGGTGGCTCCGATGAGAATGAGGCTGCCATCTTCCAGACAGGGGAGAAAGATGTCTTGTTGGGCGCGGTTAAAACGGTGGATCTCATCGACAAATACGAGCGTTTGCCGGTTGAAAAGGGGCGTCTCTTGCCCCTCTTTGATCAACTTCTTCAATTCGGCGGTCGAATTGAAAACAGCGCTCAAATTGACGAAGGGAAGTTGAAATTCGGAGGCGTAAAGCCGAGCAATCGTGGTCTTGCCGCAACCGGGCGGCCCATAGAGCAAAAGCGAAAGGGGGCGCCCATTTTGCACAATGCGCGAAATGGTTTGCATCAACTCGTCTTGACCCGCGACTTCAGACAGCTTTTTAGGCCTTAATTTCTCAGAAAGTGGAACCATATTTGCCAGAATAGCGCAAATTGTTGTTTTTTCAATCCACATTTGTAACAAACTGATTGTTAATGTGATGTGTAAAGTATTTAGACGTAACCTGTTGATGGTAAATTAGTTGTAAAATTTGCAATAATTTTTGCACATTTTGCACTTTTTTGAAAATTTTTTCAACACTTAATTTTTCCTCAAAAATGCCCTCAGAATAGGTTCTCGATTGGATTTTAATTACAACATAGTGACTCAAAAGTAAAGATAAATGCATAAGTTGTTTGAAATTATTAATAAAAACTTATATACTTAGGTTTGTAAGGATGATTAAGAGCGCGGGTTGTCCCGCCGAAGGTAGGAGATGTCCTACCCGAAAACGAACTCTGGTCGACTTGCGATATAAGGAGGAAATTATTATGGTTAAACGCAGAAAAAGAGCTCACAAAAAAGCTCGCAAGACAAAAGCACGCCGTCATACAAAACGCCGCGCTACACGCAGAAAACACCGCAAACACAAAGCCAAAAAAGCTACTAAGAGAAAAGCACGCCGGTCTCGTCGTCGTCGCCGCAGATCTCCTGCAGTAGCCTCTATTATGGCTGCTCAAGAGTAATATACTTAAGCTCTTAAGATCATAAGCATGAGATCGAGCCTGGCCTCAAGGTCGGCTCGATTTTTATTTAAATCCCCCTTCAAATGCAATCTCCGCCACTTTTTTTCGGGTCGAAGGTACTTCCTTTTGTTGCAAATCGGGAGGGAGGCTCTCTTTGGGCGCCTTTTTACCTACGGCGAACATCGCCAAGACTTCAAAGTGCTCTGGGACTTTGAGGGCGCGCGCAGCTTTCTGATAATCAAACCCTTGCATTCCGTGGACAACGAGGTCGCGGGCCGTTCCTTCGAGGGCGAAGTTCTCCCATGCGGCGCCGGCGTCGAGGCTATGTGTTGGAGAGGGCTTATTGTTTTTTTCGAAGACCTTTTCTGAGGCGATCACTCCCAAAACGGCGGCATTGGCGCACCACTGCTTGTTGAAATCGACGAGGAGGTCGAAGAACTTGTCCCAATGGGGAGTGTTCCGTTTTGCGTAGAGGAAGCGCCACGGTTGGTTGTTGTAGGAGGAGGGGGCCCAACGGGCCGCTTCGAAAAGGGACATGAGCACATCATCGTTCAGCGGCTCACCAGACATCGCGCGCGGAGACCACCGTTTGAGAATAAGGGGATGGATGGGGTGATCAGACTTTCTATGGGCTTCGTTCATCGATTTCCTGCACAGGTTGCCATGAGGGCTTTCTGAAACGGTAAATGATTATTGGAATTAACGCCATCAGAAAAATACCGCCTATTAGAAACCCTTCATAGAAGTAGAGGTTGCCTACCTTGAGTTGGCCGGGGGGCACAAAGCCGAGCAGGAGGGCGAAGAGGGAGCTTAGGGCTCCGAGTGAACCTACGAACCAGATGCCGGGCATTTCATAGGGGATTCGGTAGACGCGGACGATGTGGGGATGACTGTAGCGGAGCTTGATGGCGGCGAGGAACATCAGGATGTACATGAGGAGATAGAGCTGGGCCGACATGGCGCTCAAGATCCAGAAGGCGGAGCTTGCCGACGGCATGAAGAAGAAGACGAAGGAGGAGATCGAGACGATGATGGCCTGGAAGAGCAGAAGGTTAGCGGGCATTCCATGCTTATTGAGCTTTTGGAATATGGGAGGGAGATCGCCGTGTTTCGATGTGGCAAACAGGGATCGGATGGGGCCGATGATCCAGGCGTTGAGTTCGCCGATGGCTCCAAACACGATCATGAAGCCGAGGGGGAAGATGAGCCAGCCCAGGCGGAAATAGTCCAAGAATGAGGAGAACGCCTCCATGAGTCCTGAGACTAGGCTGATCTCCTCTTTGGGGATCATGATGGCGATGGCCAGTGCGCCGGCGGCGTAGATCAAAAGCGACACGGCAGCTGCGAGGGCGACGGCTCGGGGGAATGTTTTCTGCGGATCTTTCACTTCACGGGCGTGGGCAGCCGATACTTCGAGTCCTCCAAAGGCCAAGAAAAGCCCTGTGAGAAAGACGAGATTTTCGATGTTATTCAGTGGGGGGATGAGAGCACTTGTCGAGAACTCAATCCGGAGCGGCATTCCCGTAGCGATCCAGCTGATGCCGAGGGCGACGAGCAAAAATCCTGGGATGATGGTTCCGGCGAAGACTCCGACCGCGCTAAACCACGCCGAGGTCTTCAATCCGAAGTAGTTGAAGAAGGTGAACGTCCAAAAGCCCCCCACAATACAGAAGAGTAAATAGGCTTTGTTTTCTGCCAAGGTCGGGTCGATTAAGTAGGCCATGGCTGTAGCGGCGAACGACAAGATGGCTGGAAACCAAGTGACATTGTGGACCCACTGCATCCAGACGGCGAAGAATCCCCATCCGGGGCCAAACGCCTCTCTCACCCAAATGTAGACTCCCCCCGTGCGAGACCAACCTGTGGCCAATTCAGCGGAGACGAGGGCGGCGGGAAATAGAAAGACGATAGCGACGGCTAAATAGAGAAAGGGACATCCGAATCCATATTCGGAGACGATAGGCAAATTTCTCAGTGAGGTCATCACAGAGAGGTTGAGGAGGGCGAGGAGGATGACGCCCAAAAAACGGCGCGGCTGTGTTTCCATCCACTTACGTATAAAGGGATTGCACATATAATTCAAATATATAGTGAATTTGAGCTATAGGGGATCTAGAGAGAGGAAGCTATGGCCCAAGAGATCTCCCGCCGCGAAGTGATGAATAATCTGATTCGGTTCAAAGACCACTTACTCGAGAAGCGGGACGAAGAGGTGAGAGAGGGGAGCCGCGTCTACAGAGTCCTTTTGAATTGCCGAACGGGGGATCTCCGCTTTACCCAGAAGATCAGCGCGCTTGAGCGCCACATTGCCCGGAAGGGGATGAAGAGGGAGGCGCCTGAGGATTGGAAAGAGATTCAGATCATCGTGCAACAGAAAACGGCCCATTTTGAGATGCGCGACGCCTCGAATCGCTCTCTGAAGCCTACGGAGATTGAACCTCTGGCCTGGAAAATTGCGAGCGAGACGCTCGACGTCCTGAATAACTTAGCTGAAACCGTGAAGGGGACCCATGTTGGGCTTCTTCCCGAAGAGGCGGCTCTTCTCGATCTCTCCTCGATTCACTTGGCTACGCCGAGGGAGCGCATTGAGGATCTTTCTGGTTGGCAAGGTTCGATCAGTCGGATGGATGCCGAGCAGAGGCTCGTGGGGAAACCGGTGGGGACCTATCTACTGCGCGAGGGGGATGAGATTACGGTTTCGATTTCATTTCATTTTGCGGAGGAAAATCGCCTTTCGATCCATCCCTATCTGCTCACTGTGGTTGAGCAGGAGGGCAAAATTGTCGACATTCTCCTGTTGCAGACCAGCAGGGGGTGGACGCTCTACCACGATGATCCCAATCTAAAGGATCCGGTTCTCTATCAGTATCACGCTTCGCCGCAGGCCCTTTTGCACACCCTCCATCAAGTAGCAAGGCAGCCGCTCTTCTAAAGGTCAGTTTCTAGAGAGAATAGGCCGGGGTAACGGGAGCATATTCCTCTGGACGGTGGACTGAAATTAAACCAGTGATATCAGATACTACTATTGGGAGGAGGCAACGTTCAAGGTGGTCCACGCGGATTTTACTTTTGTCAGAAGCAGCATGAACTAACTCATGGCTGGCATGGTACTGCGGAGGTGCAATTGCTGTGATTTGCTTGTGAGGAAACTCACTGCGCACCATTCGAATAGCAGGAGCTAGATCGGAGTCGTTAGAAATGACTAGCGCTCGGTCAAATGCATTGTGATAGGCGAGATTGAGTAAAAATAGCGCGATGTTGACATCGGTTTCCTTCTCTTCATGACCAATCCATTGATAATCGCAACTTGGACATTTGCGATTCTTTTTCTTGAAATGCCCGAGTATCGGTTTCACAGCTTTCAGCTCTAGGGCTTTGATATAGTCGCGCTGACACTTTTGCTTAGCTTCGGCAATGTGCTCAGCATACGCAGAAAAATAATACACCCCCACGAGTTCTTCCGAATAAGACTTCAGAAAGACTTTTGAGAGAGCTCTCAAATCGGTCCACTTTAATTCCGGTCGCCGAAGAGTTGAGATTGCGTGATAGAGATTAAAACCGTCGATAAAAGAGATAACACGCTGAGGAGACATGATCACCCAAAAAAAACAGGTCACGGGCCGGAGCCCGTGACTTCCTCATGGGGTCACCATGTGGGACTATGCCCCCATTGTAATGTGTCATAGTAATTTTTGTAAACAAGAAGCGCGATTTATCTTTTCCATTTGGTGGTTTGGGCGAGGAGGAAGATGAGCATCGTGGCGCTGAGGACCGATAGCGTGGCGAGAAGACCGTTGTTCGTCATCGAATACCGAAAAGAAAAGAGGGCCGTCAAGAGGAACGTAATGGTGAGCGCGAGGTAGGAAGCCCAACGGTGCGAGGCAAACATCAGGATCGAGCTGATGATCAAAACAGCCCCAGATCCAACCCCCGAATAGAGCGACATCATACTCCCTTTCTCGTGGTAACCGTAATATCCCAAGCCGGCAATCAATAGGCCGTATATCAAGACACACCAACTCGTCGACTTCTTTAACACATGTACCTCAAGGTTTCGATATGCATATCACCATATTTAATCCGACTAAATAGAAAATCCACAATAAGGGGAAAAGAAATAGGCCGCCAGAGAGTTTCTCCTTCTTCCAAAAAAGAAGCAGAGAGAGAAGCGTATTGCTCCAGAGAAGAAGGAGGGCGACGAGCGCGAGAAGCATCTCGTGCAGAGCAAAAAAGCTAAGGCTCCAAACCATCTGGAAAAGAAATTGCCCCAGAAACACCGAAAGCTCAAGCTTGAGAAGGCGGAGCGAATAGCAGCGCCACAAAGTCCACATGCCAAATGCGAGAGAGAGGGAATAGGTGAGGCAAAGGGCAGCGTAGAGCCGGCTCGGAAGTATGTCGTAAAATTGAGTCGAAAGACCCCCAATGAGCTGAAAACCGAGAGAGATCAGAAGAAAAATCCCCAATCCGACGATCTGTTCAGGACGCGTCCTGTGGCTCTGCCTGAGGATCCGAAACCCCGGCAGCTGAAGCGAATCTGGTTGCGAATGATCTATGGACATAGTAGAAGGTTCATACCGCTCGTGTTTCAAAAATTGGTTCTGCCGGCGTCGGACAGCCGCTGCTTTTGGGATCCGCCTGCATCACCCAACCTTCCAGGTTGGGCTGTAACGGCTTGCCCCGAAAATGAGGCATTTTCAGGGACCCCAAGCCTTCGGCGCCGGCTTCGCCTGACCCAAAATCAGGGCGCCTCCTTGGCATCTCCCAATTTTTGAATCATTCTCGGTATACCCCATTTCACAATTTTTTACACCTAGTAGATTTTATTTTAAAGATATTGCAAAGAATTTGGCAAGGGTGTATCGTAGTTGTCATGGAGACAAGCGTACTTAAGAATTTTGAACTGTCGCTCGCGATCGAGTGCCTGAAGAGGGGAGAACCGGTGGTTTTCCCCACGGAGACGGTCTATGGCTTAGGGGCGCCTCTCTTCAATGAGGAGGCGGTGAGGCGGATTTTTGCGATTAAGGGGCGTCCCCTCGACAATCCGCTGATCGCGCATATTGCCTCCTTGGAGGATGCGAAGCGCCTCTCGGATGGCTTAAGCGCCGAATTCTACACACTGGCTGAGGCATTCTGGCCGGGGCCATTGACGATTGTGGTTAGACGGCGATCTGAGGTGCCCTCGCTTGTTTCTGCAGGCCATCCGACCATTGCCATCCGGATGCCGTCCCATCCGATCGCACGGCGGCTGATCGAGGGAGTGGGGGAGCCGCTAGTGGCCCCTTCAGCCAACCTTTCGGGGAAGCCATCGCCGACCTGCCTGATGGATGTGTTGGAAGATCTCGATGGCAAAGTGCATTACGCCATCGACGGGGGAGAGTGTGAAGTGGGGCTCGAGTCGACAGTGATCAGCCTCTACCACGCGACGCCGACCCTTTTAAGACCGGGAAAGATCACGCGGGAGATGCTCGAAGAAGTGTTGGCCCAACGGGTAGTGCTTCCAGAGGCCTCTTCTCCCAATTTATCGCCGGGAATGAAGTATCGCCACTACGCTCCCAAGGCCATCCTTAAATTAGTCTATGAAAAAGAGAAGCTGCAGGGGCACTTCATTGTGCCGACCGCCAAAACGCTCTATGCGCAGCTCCGTGAAGCAGACCGTTTAGGCGTGACGGCGCTCGAGATCTACTGCGATGAGCGGGTCCAAAAAGATGAGGCGCTGATGAACCGCCTCTTGCGCGCGACGGGCCAAATCAAGTAGTATTACTTTTTATGAAAGATCAGGTCATCGAGCCGTCTGAAATCTTCGTCGAAGGGGTGAATCATAAGCCGAAGGAAAACCTCTCCCACGTCAACCCTTGGATTCGCTGCATTGCGCGCTACTTCGACTATGCGCTTTTCTTTCTCCTCCTTTTGGCTTCACGAAGATTGTTTCATGGACACCTCCCTTTCGGAAAGTATGAGCACCTAGTTCCTTTTGAGTTCTTTGTCTGGATTCCGATCGAGGCCCTTTTGTTGAGCACCTGGGGGACGACGCCGGGGAAATTTCTTCTGGGGACGAAATTGAAGTCGGGCAAACGGGTTAAGCTCGACTACATGGGGGCGATGAGGAGGAGTTTTGCCGTTTGGCTTCGGGGGCTCGGGATGGGGATCATCGTTCTGAATTTCTTCTGCATGTTGGTGGCTTATAATAAGCTCCGGCTATTCGGGATCACGACGTGGGACAGAGACGACCACACCGTTGTAACTCACCACCCGATTGGGCGGTGGCGGATCTATGTGGCGGTTTTTGTTGCGGCTGCGGGCATTTTGTACTATTACTTGGAAAAAGAGAAAGAGTTGCAATATGCCACCGGAAGAGTCGTTCGATCCCTCTATGAATATCCTCTATCGGCGGCAGCGCCAGCTTGATAGCGTCTTTCAACCTAAGACGGTTGCGGTTGTTGGCGCAACGGAAAATGAGGGGAGCGTTGGCCGCACGGTCATGCACAATCTCCTCGCGACTCCCTTTGGCGGGGAAGTGATCCCCGTCAACCCGAAACGGGATGCCGTTTTGGGCGTGAAGGCGTATCCAAGTCTCAAATCCATTCCGAAAAAGATCGAACTCGTCGTGGTGGTGACGCCGGCCAAAATTGTCCCCTCCATCATCGCCGAATGCGCCGATTTAGAGATTCCGGCGGCGATCATCATATCAGCGGGCTTTAAAGAGATGGGGCCTCCCGGCATCGCGCTTGAGCAGGAGATCCTGAAGCACGCGCGCAGGGGCAAAATGAGGATCATCGGCCCCAATTGTCTCGGCGTGATGAACCCCAACACGGGACTCAATGCGACGTTTGCCGCCGGGATTGCGCACGCGGGGAAAATCGCCTTCATCTCCCAATCGGGAGCGCTCTGCACGGCCGTTCTCGACTGGAGCTTGCGCGAAAAGGTGGGTTTTAGCGCCTTTGTGTCGATCGGCTCGATGGTCGATGTGAATTGGGGCGACCTGATCAACTATTTTGGCAGCGATCCCTTGACGCAGAGCATCCTCATGTATATGGAGAGCATCGGCGATGCGCGGGCCTTTTTGTCGGCGGCGCGGGCCGTCTCTCTGACGAAGCCGATCATCTTGATCAAAGCGGGGCGTTCGGCCGAGTCGGCGAAGGCGGCCGCCTCCCACACGGGATCGCTCGCGGGAAGCGACGAGGCCCTCAGCGCGGCATTGCGACGCGTCGGTGTCTTGCGCGTCGATACGATAGCCGATCTCTTCAGCATGGCGGAGGTGTTGGCCAAGCAGCCCCGCCCCAAAGGCCCCCGCCTCATGATCGTCACCAATGCGGGAGGCCCCGGCGTGATCGCCACCGACGCTCTCATCGCAAACGGAGGCCAGCTCGCGGGTCTCGATCCGAAGACGATGGACGCCCTCAACCAATTGCTCCCTGCGCCGTGGAGCCACAACAATCCGGTCGATGTCTTGGGGGATGCCAGCGCCGATATTTACGCCAAAGCCATCGAGATTGCAGTGAAAGATCCCAACAGCGATGGGATTTTAGTGATTTTGACGCCGCAAGATATGACCGATTCAACCGGAACAGCGGAGAAACTCAAGCCCTTTGCCCATCTCGACAAGCCGATCCTGGCCAGCTGGATGGGGGCAGACAGCATCAAAAAGGGGGATGAGATCCTCACCCATCTCGGAATCCCCTCGTTTGAGTTTCCCGATATGGCGTGCAAGACTTTCGCCTCCATGTGGAGATATACCTACAACCTGAGAGGCATTTACGAAGTGCCTGCAGCTACTGCGACGGATGAGATCGCCTGCCTGATCAAACACAAGGCGCTGCAGCAGATTTTCGATCGAGCCCGCAGCGAAAACCGCACCATTCTCGATGAAGTGGAATCGAAGCAAGTGCTCGAAGCCTACGATATCCCTGCCGTTCCCACGCGAGTCGCCCACAGCGCTGAAGAGGCGGCTACCCTCGCAAAAGAGATGGGTTTTCCCATTGTTTTGAAAGTCTATTCGCGCACCATTACGCACAAGACTGACGTGGGCGGCGTGAAGCTGAACCTCAACGACCTCAACTCGGTCAAGAGAGCCTATGAAGAGATCTACGCATCGGTGAAAAAACTCGTCGGCGAAAAACACTTTCAAGGGGTCACTGTCCAGCCGATGGTCAAGCTAGAGGGATACGAACTCATCCTCGGCAGTGCGATCGATGCCGATTTTGGCCCTGTGCTCCTTTTTGGTTCGGGTGGCCAGCTCGTCGAAGTCTATAAGGATCGCTCTCTCGCCATTCCGCCCCTGACGACGACTCTGGCGCGCCGGATGATGGAGCAGACGAAAATCTACACGGCGCTGCAAGGCGTTCGGGGGCGCGAGGCGATCGACCTCGGCAAGCTGGAGCAGATCCTCGTCCAATTTAGCAATCTCATCGCCTCCCAGCCGTGGATCAAGGAGTGTGACATCAATCCGCTTCTCGCATCGCCCGATCGGATCATCGCCCTGGATGCCCGCGTCATCTTGCACGATCCAAAGACCCAGAAAGAGGAACTTCCTCGGCCGGCCATTCGCCCTTATCCGGTCCAGTACATCGAGACGTGGCTTCTCAAGAATCAGACGCCCGTTACGATCCGCCCCATTCGGCCCGAAGATGAGCCGCTGATGGTGCAGTTCCACAAGGATCTTTCGCAGGAGACGGTGCGGCAGCGCTTTCTCAAGGCCGTTCATTACGATGAGCGGACCGCCCATGAGCGGCTCATCTGGGTTTGCTTCAACGACTACGATCGGGAAATTGCCCTTGTTGTCGAGGCGAACAAGGAGATTCTCGGCGTGATCCGTCTATCTAAAATTCCGGGTACACAGGACGCTACTTTTACCCTCACGATGAAGGACAAGTGGCAAAACCAAGGCATAGGCACCAAGCTGATGTCGAAGATCCTAGACGTCGCCAAAGAGGAGAAGGTCAAGCAGATCCATGCGCAGATGCTCGCCGAGAACTTCCAGATGGAAAAGCTCTGCAAGCACTTTGGCTTCACCCTCAAGCCCGAGGGCAAATTCATCTACGCCAAAAAGATTTGTTAAATGCGCAAATCTGCTAAGCGCTTTTTTGGATGAGCCGAGGCCGATAGAATCCCTTGTCAACGCATTCCAGCAAGCGCAAAGCAGCATGGCTAGGCACTCTTTCACCAGATTCCCAAGATTGAACTGTTTTAACACTCACATTTAAAACTTTTGCGAATATGCTTTGAGAATAAGGTCCTTTTTTCCTAATTTTCCTAATATGATTCGCTGTATAGGAAATAGGGGGCTCCGGGATTTCGATAATCTCGGATCGAAGGGTGATCTTCCCTTCTTTGTGAGCGATCATCTCATTGAGTCCATCTTTTAAATCATCAAATAGTCTGCTCATTTTTACTTCTCCTTAAAGATTGCCACTAACGCCTTCAATTCTTTCTTCTCCGCGGGGCTAATATTTTCCTGTTTATTCTTCCCGTATATGCACATCAGGAATAATTCATTTCGCTCGGGGGAGTGAAAATAACATACTCTAAATCCTCTGCTTTTTCCCTTTGTGGCAGATTTCAAACGGATTTTCCGAACCCCTCCGGTTCCCGTAATCGGGGGCCCCGATTCTGGATTCTCAGATAACATTTTTTTGAAAACATTGAAATCTTCCTCAAGGAGAGCCCTATTTTCAATAAGGGAGTCCACGTCTCTCGAGAACTGTCTAAGCAGAGTAATCTTTATTTTCATTGTACCACAGTGTAGTATATTTTCCTAGTATTTGAGAAGGTAAAACGCAAATACCTCTGTATTAAATAGATCTGTTCCTAATGGCGTGCCTGAGCCCGAATGGGGCAGCACCTACCCACAAGTATCTCTGGCAAGGCAAGAGTACAGGATAACGACTCGCTCCGCGAGTCTAAAGATACCCACTCGCAGCGCGAGCCGTTATCCTGTATCTTTGTCTGCATGGATAGACTTGTGGATAATAGTCGGGGCTTCCTCCGCTAAAACAGTTTTTTAGCCGCATTTGGGGCCCTTTGGTAGGCTTCTCTGAACAACGCTTTCATAGGGCTCTCTTCCTTTATGACCGGCTTAATGACCCTGGCTGGAAGAGCTCGAACTTCTGACGACAATACTCTGGCAGTCCTCACCCAATTGTTCTCTAGTTCGCTGATTACGGCTTCCAATCCATCAGCCAGCCTCTTCAAATCTTTAGCTCTCGCGTCGACAGCTCGCTGTTTCACTTGCTCCAGTACTACGAGTTTCTCAGAGTCGGGCAACAAGCTAATGCGACTGTATGTATCGGCCAATAGAACCTTTGTTGGCTGGTTTAATATCGGCATTCTTTCAATAAATTCAGGTATAGACATTTTTTAATTCCTTTTCTTTATTGGTCGATATTATATCTGGACTGTGTAATTACTTAAATGCCTAATTTATAGGCGCGATGGAGGGTGGCGCCTACGGCCAGAGAGGCGAAAAAGGGGATGGAGAAGAAGAGGAGCCCCCCGGCGGCGGCGGCAGGGGAGAAGCGGATGAGCGCGGCCACGGCACCGACAATGGTGAAAGTGGCGTTGGCGATAGTGACCACCTTCTCATCGGGCCCAATGGTGGGCTCCATATAGGAATGGAGCGCAAAGCCAATAACGGCTCCAAGAACGAGTTCGGGGGCTGCGATGAGGAAGAGCGCTAGAGCCGAGACAGCAAACGCAATCTTCGCAAAGTGTTTGTCGATAAAGGGCTCGGGCGCCGGTGGCGCAAGAGCGGCGCGAAAGACTTCTACTGCTGCAGCCATGGATACTCTCCCGGTATTAAGGGTAACAGTGTAACAAATTGTGCCTAAAAAATGCTAGATAGAATATATTTGG
>DATIIR010000095.1:0-13958 GCA_035479435.1 Chlamydiales bacterium | reverse complement strand
GGGAGGGGTTATACCATCCACGAAGAGAGTTACGCTGAGGCCTTGGATATAGTGAAAAAGCATCATTGAGACCGTTGCATAACCCTCAGATATCTTGACCGAATAGAAGGACAGGATAGGCATGATTGCTAGCGCAGCATGATTTGCATGATATGATATTTTTTATCCTGCTTATCATGTCATCTGTGATCATGCATATCCTGTTTTTCTTTTTATGCAACGGTCTTGCCGTTATCAATTAGGGCAATGGTGAGGGCTACCCACTGGTCGAGTGAGAGGGCTTCGGGGCGGGCGTCTGGGCGGATGCCGAGGGTGGTGAGGGCTTGTCTGACTTGGTCTTTGGGGAGAGCGAGCGAGCTGGTGAGCATTTTGCGTCGGTGTTGGAAGGCTTTGTGGACGAGGGAGAAGAAGTGGAGGGGGTCGACGGGGGGCAGGGTGCGGGTATCGAGGCGGATGACGGTGGAGTCGACTTGGGGACGGGGATAAAAACAATGCGCGGGGACGGTGAAGGAGCTGTGGAGATGGGAATAGAACTGGACAAAGAGAGAGAGGGAGCCAAAATCCTTGGTGCCAGGTGGTGAGGCCATGCGGGTTGCGACCTCTTTTTGAACCATGAGGGTGAGGCTGGTGAAAGGAGTGGCAAAGAGCTTCTCGAGAATGGGGCTGGTGATGTGATAGGGAAGGTTGGCGACGACTTTGAAATGGGCGGGGAGGCGCTTCATGGGGAAGGTGAGGAAGTCGGCTTCGTAGACAGTGAGTTGGTCGCTCTGAATGCGGTGCAGCTCGGTGGCAAAGGCAGTGTCGATCTCAACGGCGTGGACGTGGGCTCCCGCTTCGAGGAGGGCGGTGGTGAGGGCGCCAGGGCCAGGGCCAATTTCTAGGACGTGGTCCCCAGGGCGGACTTGGGCGAGATCGAGAATCTTTCGGATCGTGCTCGGATCGATGAGGAAATTTTGCGAAAGGTGCTTCTTGGGCCTCGCCCCAATTCGATCCAAGAATGCGATTAGATCAGAAAGGATCATTGGAGCGAAAAGGGATGGAGGTCTTCAGGAAGGCCGGCCGTAGAATCGAACCCGTAGAATTTACGGAGTTTGGTGACGTAGGTCTTCGATTCTTCGGTGGCAGCTTTCTGAATGAGATCGTTGCGGAGCTGTACAGAGAGGTCCTCAAAGAGGGGGGCCGGATGATCGCTTTTGTCTACGAGGTAGAAGATGCGATAGACGGTCTTCTTGTCGATGCGGCTGGTCTGGAAAGAGGGTTTGCTATAATCGCCCGGATTGAGGGGCGAGAGAGAGGCTTTATGTAGCTCCGAAAGCTCCTTGTCATTGGCGGTGAATTCGTTGGATACGGCAATGGAAATGCCGGGGGCTTCAAATGCTTTCAGTTCGTCGGAGACAGCTTCGGGCGATTGGCCACTCTCAGAGAGGAGTTGGTGGATCTGGTCCGAGAGAGCGTCGTCCGCTTTGTCGACGCGAATGGAGACAACGCGGTACTTCCACTCAGAATAAGGGGGATTTTCCTCGAGATAGAGGCGGTAGGCTTGCCGAATGTCTTGGGGCGTGACGCTGCTCATCGCTTTCGATTGGATAAACCACCAGGTCATCCGCTGCACAATGAGCTCGTTTCTGATCATTTTCCAGGTTTCGTCATAGGTGAGCCCAATCTGGTCGAGCGTTTGCATGACGTTAGGAGCAAAACGCTCCTCCATCGCCTCTCGAACTTCTCCGTCGGTGAGCTTGATCTCTTTGTCAATCGCATCTGAGATGATGAGCTCATGGTCGATCATGTCCATAAGAGAATGGCGCCAGCTAGCTTCATAATACTGAAGGCGGGCCTGCGGGTTACCAGCATAGTGAGGATAGAGTTGATGGAATGCGAGATCCATCTTCTTCTTCACGTCCATCATCGAGATGGTTTTCCCATTCACTTTAGCGAGAATGGAGTTCTGCACGGCGATCTTCTGATCGGAAAAATCGACGGGTTCCGCTTGAGCGGCGAGTGAGCTAAACAATGCGAGGAGAATGACGAGTGGTTTTTTCATAGTGCAAAACATCATAGCAAAGTTTCTTTTTTGAATACAGCGGCAAAAAATCCATCCATGCCGGCTTCCTCGGGAAGAAGAGTGAGTTCCTTTTCCAACTTGAGGGAGTGGGTCTGGAGAAAATAGGCGACTTGGAGCTGGTTTTCCTCGGGCAAAAGGCTGCAGGTTGCGTAGACCAAATGGCCGCCTGGCTTCACATGCTCGAGCGCTTGGGCGACGATTTCTCTTTGTTGTTGCACCAATCGCTCAATCATAGGGGCGTCGATCTTCCATTTGGCGTCGGGATTGCGTCTGAGGGTTCCCGTTCCACTGCACGGGACGTCGGCGAGGACCCAGTCCATTTTCTTCTTGGGGAGGTTGAATTGTACGTTCTGGATGCCGGCGCGACTCAACCGCTTGCGGGCTTCGAGCAAAATCCAGGGGCGGATGTCGTGCAGATAGATTTGCCCTTTCCCTTGCATCGAGGGGGCGAAGGCGAGCGTTTTGCCGCCAGAGCCGCTGCAGTAGTCGAGGACGTGCTCGCCCGGTTTTGCGCTCACGAGTTCGGCGACGAGCTGGCTCCCTTCGTCTTGCACTTCGAAAAGGCCGGCTTTAAATTCGGGGAGGGTGAATAGGGGGGCTCTTTTATGAAAGTGAATGCCAGCGGGGGCTTTTTGGCAGGGGGTCAGCTCAAATTTTCCCTCCCAAGTTTTGAGGAGTTCGTCGCGCGTGGTCTTGAGGAGGTTGACGCGGATGGTAGTGGGGGCGGGTCCATTGAGGACTTGGCAGAGAGAGCGGGTCTTCTCAAGGCCGAAGGAGGTGATCAGGCGGTTGTAAAGAAACTCATTGATGCCTAGGCGGACGGGTTCGGGGATGGAGGGGTCTTGGCGACACTCTTCGATGTTGAGGCTCCGATAACAGGCGAGCCGGTCGAGGACGTGGTCCGTAGGGCAAAAGTGGTCGATGAGGGTTCTCCATCGGACCATGCCGAAGAGGGTCTCTCCGATGGTGCGGCGGTCGTGGGCGCCTATGCTCTTGTGGGCACGCAGGTATTCGCTCAAAGAGAGGTCGAGGGGTTTCTGCCCTTTCTCATAGGCGTTTAAAAATGCGGAAATATGGTAGTCGCAAAAAGGTTGTCTCATATAGGATAGTAGTTTACCCCTAACATGGGTATTTATGGTAGTCATACGTCAATTCACCACGGTTCTTGCGCGATTTTTGATCAGTCTGGTCTTCCTGGCTGGCGCTGCAAATAAAATTTTACATTGGCATGAGACCGAAAGATCTCTGATGAACACTCTCTGCGAATGGCAGGCCAATATCGGGTTTTCAGAAGGTCTGCAAGATTGTCTGGCGACTTTGGTCCCTTGGACGCCGGTTCTCATGATTGTCGCTACGCTGTTTGAACTGGTTGGAGGGCTCTCCATCCTTTTAGGCATCAAAGAAAAGTTGGGCGCCACGTTGCTCGTCCTATTTATCATCCCGACGACGATCTTGATCCATCAGTTTTGGTTTGTCGAGGGGAGCGCGCGCGAGGTGCAGATCACCCATTTCCTGAAAAACATGGCCATTTTGGGCGGCCTCTTGATGATCCTTCTGCAGGGGACCGAAAGGGCAAAAATTTCTTTCCCCCCTAAGTTTGGATGAACTACATCCTGATCGCCGTTAGTTTTCTCCTTGTGGCATTTGGGCAGCCGGCTTGGATTCGGGGCTTTGGCGTTCTCTCGGCGGCTTTTGGCTTCGCCCTTTTCTGGCGCGCGATGCTCGATTTTCCCAGACAGCGCGATCGGTTTTTCCTCTCTGTGGCTTGGTTTGCCTGCGTTCAGGGCCTGCAGCTCTCGTGGATGACGACCATGGACTACATGGGCCCATTCATCATCGTCGTCTACCTCTTTTTGATCTTGGCGATGGGGGTGCAATTTGGGCTGTTGTCGCTCCTTTTCAATCGCCCTATCACCGCGATGCGAGCGGTGGGTTTGGCTGGCTGCTGGACGATTTTCGAGTGGCTCCGCCTCTTCTTTTTGTGCGGCTTTACATGGAATCCAATCGGTTTAAGCCTGGTCGATTCTTCCTATTCTCTTCAATTCGCCGCCGTGTGGGGGATTTTTGGCCTCTCTTTCTGGGTGATCCTGGTCAATGTGGCTGCACTGGTGGCCCTCATCGAAAAATCGGTGAAGCAAATCGCAATCTGGGCGTCTTTAGCGCTCCTTCCTTACGCTTTCGGACTGGTGCAGCAGAAATGGGTCGAATGGTACGTGCCCTTTTCGGGCCATCTGAATGTGGCCCTGGTGCAAACTGGACTTTTTCCCGAACAGAAAGAATTTGCGCGGAATGCGCCGGATGCCTACATCCCGCCGCTCGATCAGTGGGCGAGAATCTTGAAAGTTTTCGATGAGACAAAGCCGGTCGATCTCATTGTCTTCCCGGAGGCGGCACTCCCCCTCAGCGCTCACAGTGCGGGTTACGATTTGTCCGTCGTTAAGCGCATCTTTGATGAGAGCGATTTTCCTCCGCTGAGAGATCCCTATGCTCGCTTTGATTGGAAGGGGTGGAGGGTGAGCAACGCCTTTCTTGTTCAGACGCTCGCCAACCACTTTAAATCCCATATCATTGTGGGGCTCGACGACGCCGATTTTGAGGGCAATTACAACGCTGCCTTCCACTTTCGCCCTCACGATGCGCCTTATGAACGGTATGAAAAACGGATCTTAGCCCCGATAGCCGAATATGTCCCGTTGCGACAGTGGGGTTTCTTTTCTCGGTTTGTGGCGCAACAATTTGGGATTTACAACTCCTTTGATCCCGGGAGATGCGCCAAGGTATTTAAAGCCACCATCCCCATCGGGGTCTCGATATGCCTCGAGGAGACATTTAGCAATTTGATCCGCGAACTCAGGGTCAAAGGCGCTGAACTCTTCGTCAATCTCACCAATGATGTCTGGTTTCCCAGATCTAAGCTTCCCCGGCAACATTTTGACCATGGACGGGTGCGGGCGGCTGAAAATGGGGTCTATCTTTTGCGGGCTTGCAATACTGGAGTCACCGGGGTCATCGACTGTTTCGGCCAGCCGATCGACCAACTTCCCGTTTCGGAAGAGAAGGCGAGCGTCCTTTATCTCACCCTGCCCATTCGCTCTTATTCGACACTTTACACTTGGTGGGGCGACAGCGCAATTTTGGGAATTAGCGCAGTCGGACTTGTGCTCCAATTTCTATTCCAGAAGAAAAAGTTGCCGTAAAAGAAGTACTCCGTTAACTTTTTAGCTATATTTTCTGTGCGAAAGAGGTACGTGTTTGACCGGATCAGAGTCTGCAGAAATGCAGAAAACCATTAAGCGGGAAGTGTTTGCTTCCGGTATCGGCCTTTTCACCGGCGACAAAGTCACGGTGAAGATTGCTCCCGCTCCCAAAAATTACGGGATCATTTTCCAGCGAGTAGACCTTCCGGGAAAGCCGGAAATTCCTGCGCAACTCGACTTTGTTCGGGAAGCTCCCCGCTGCACCCGCCTTGCGACCCCCAAGGCGAGCATCCACATGGTGGAACATCTCCTCTCGGCCCTTTGCGCATTGGGCGTCGACAACGCGAGAATTGAGGTGGAGGGTCCCGAAATCCTCGCCGCCGATGGGAGCGCCAAACTCTTTGTCGACCTGATTGAAACGGCCGGCCTACAAGAGCAAAAGGCGCCGAGACCCATTATGCAGATCACAGAGCCTCTCTACTGGTCGGAAGGCGAAGTGCATCTCGTCGCCCTCCCAGCGGATGAATTTCGGATCAGCTACACCATGCACTACCCCCATTCGCCGCTCCTCCGCTCTCAGTATTATTCCATCGCCTTGACGCCCGAGCGATTTAAAAATGAAATTGCCCCTTGCCGCACCTTTTCTCTTTATGAGGAGATCCTCCCTTTTATTGAGAGGGGGATGATCAAAGGGGGAGGGTTGGAAAACGCCCTCGTGATCAAAGACGACCAGATCTTGAACCCCGAAGGGGCTAGGTTCCCCGATGAGATGGGGCGGCACAAAATTCTCGATCTAATCGGAGACCTCTCCCTTCTCGGGACGAGGATCCGAGGGCATATTATCTCTATCCGTTCAGGCCATGCGAGCAATGTCGCCTTTGCCAAGATCCTCGCCAACGCGGCTCAAAGATATGAGTTTGAAGCCATGACCGCGAATCAGGAGTGCCGCTAATGGGAGAAAATCCACTCAAGCGTCCCTACGTTTTTAACGCAAAAGACATCGAGAAAATTTTACCTCACCGCTACCCCTTTTTGCTCGTGGACCGCATTCTCGAGATGAATTTAGAGGAGAACGAGATCGTAGGATTGAAAAATGTCACAGTCAATGAGCCGTTTTTCCAAGGCCATTTTCCAGGTGTCCCCATTATGCCCGGTGTTTTGATCCTCGAAGCGATTGCGCAAACGGGGGGTGTTTTGGTCCATCAAAAAGGATACGTGAAAAAAATCGCAGTTCTTTTGAATGTGACCCATGCAAAATTTCGCAAACCTGTTTTACCTGGAGATGCGCTCCTTCTCCACGTCAAAGGAATCCACGTGAGTGGAAATGGGGGTAGAATTAAGGCGAGGGCCATGATAGGGCAGGTCCTAGCTGTGGAAGCGGAGTTGAGTTTTGCCCTTGTAGATAAAGACCAATTGTAATGTCATATAGAAAACCGGATATCCATGTCTAATATACACCCTCAAGCGATCGTCGAGCCGGGAGCGAAAGTCGGCAAAAACGTCACCATAGAGCCCTTTGCGGTGGTCAAGAAAACGGTGACCCTCGAAGACAATGTCATCATCAAGTCCCACGCCTACATCGACGGCCACACGACCATTGGGGATGGAACAGTCATCTGGCCCGGCGCCAGCATCGGTACAAAGACACAAGATAAAAAATACCGCGGCGAAACGACCTATGTCATCATCGGAAAACGGTGTGAAATCCGCGAATTTGTGACGATCAATTCGTCGTGTGAGGAAAACTCCACGGTCCGCATCGGCGATGAATGCCTCATCATGGCCTACTGCCATGTAGCGCACAACTGCATCATCGGGAACCGCGTCGTCATGTCGAATAGCGCCATGCTCGCCGGCCACGTCGTCATCGAAGATTGCGCCATCATCGGCGGCATGACCCCCGTCCACCAATTTTCCCGCATCGGCTGCTACGCCATGGTCGGCGGATTCAGCCGCGTTCCCCGCGACGTCCCTCCCTACACCGTCGGCGGCGGGATCCCTTACAAATTCGGCGGCGTCAACATCATCGGATTGAAGCGGAATAAATTCCCCCTCGACGTGCGCATTGCGTTGAGCAAAGCCTTTAAAATCACCTACCGTTCTGGCCTCCACCTCGAAGAAGCGATCAGCCAGATCGAAAAACAGATCGACCCCCATAAAGAAGTTCTCCATTGGCTTGAATTTTGCAAAACCTCAAAAAGGGGACTCCTCGGACTCGAAGGCGTCACCAAACAGCCGCAAAGTGAAAGCGAAGAGCAGTATTTCGAAGAGTGAAAATCAAAGTCGTATTTTTTGGCACCCCCGATTTCGCAGCGGAGGTCCTCCATTATCTCCTCGACCATGGCGTTGATATCGTAGCCGCAGTCACGCAGCCAGACCGTCCCAAAGGGCGCTCCCTGCAGCTCACCCCCTCTCCCGTCAAGACACTTGCCTTGAGTCGTAATATCCCCGTTTTTCAGCCAGAAAAGGCCTCCAATGAGACCTTTTTGCAGCAGCTCGCAGCCCTGAAGGCCGATCTCTTCGTCGTCGTCGTCTTCGGACAAATCCTCTCCCAAAAACTCCTCGACATTCCCCCATTGGGCTCCATCAACGTCCACCCCAGCCTGCTCCCCAAATTCCGAGGCGCTGCCCCTGTCCACCGAAGCCTCATGGCAGGCGTCACAGAGACGGGCGTCTCCATTCAAAAAATTGTGAAACAATTGGACGCCGGCGATGTGCTCGCCGTAGCAAAAATGGGCGTTCCCCCCGACATGATTTTTGGGGAGTTGGAACCTCAATTGCTCGAGCTCTCCAAACCGCTCCTCTTAGGCGTGATCCATAAGTACGAGCACGGAGTACCGCCCGCCACGCCCCAAGACCCCGCGCTCGCCACCTATGCATCAAAATTTGAATTGGATGAGTTGGAGATCCGCTGGGACAAACCAGCCGCAGAGCTCCACAATCTCATCCGCGCCTTTTCCCCCCGCCCAGGCGCCTGGTGCTGGATCCGTTCAGGCGAGGAAAGAAAAAGATTGAAAATCCTTCGCACTCAAATTGTTTCTGCCAGTGGATCTCCCGGTCAAATTCTCTCCAATGAAACAGTAGCCTGTGGCCACGGCGCCCTCAGGCTTCTTGAGGTTCAGCCTGAAGGAAAGAAAATCATGAAAGCCGCCGACTGGCTTCGCGGTCAAAAAAACATTTCTTTTTAAAATAATTAAGTCTATTTTATTTAATTGCTGTTAATACTATTATATATGTAAAAATAACAGACAGGCGATTCGTGGTTACTATAAATCAAACTTGGCTTCAGCAAAACATCAACGAAAAAGCTCACTATTCCTACTGGGAACACTTCAAGGAATATTTAGGCAAATCGGTGGGGGTTTTCCGCGCATTACAAGGCACGCAGAAGTCTATGAATGTCGGAAGTTTGATGGTTGAAGGGGTTGGTTATGCGGCTCCCTCTGCAGTGAAATCGTTGGGTCGCAACTTGGGCACTGGCGTAGCCGCCTTAGGCCTACCGAAGATCCCATCCGCTACCAGCGACGCGATCAAAGCTCTTTCAGACCTGACTAAAGTCGACGACGTCAGCTTCGTTAGAAAGGCGGTCAAGGCTGTGAGAGAGACCGCGGATATGATTGCCACCGTTGGCTTTGCCTCTATCTTTGTTACGGGAAGCCCAGCCCTAGCCACTGTTGCGCAAGTGACAGACTTTACGAGCGATGTGGCTGATCTAACCCTATCGGTCAGCGACTACCAGAAAGCCTCAGCTCTTGAATTGGGAGCCACTGGCGATGCCAAAGTAGCTGTGAGCCACACGAGAAAATACAATTTCCTCCGCGTTGTGAAAGCGACAGCCTCTGTTGCCGCCGCAATTTTTGGATCTGTCCTCCTTATTTTGGGCATGCCTATTCTCGCGCTTGCGGTGATTGGTCTTACGGCCACTTTCTTCGCGATCGCACGAGATATCTACAAAGAGTCTGGGAGATTTAGAGTCATCAATCTCGATCGTCCCGTGATGCTCGCATCGATTTAAATATCCTTTACAGAAATTGCAAACAAAATTATCATCCTACCTCTTAAAAAAACTAGGAGGTAACCTATGGCTGCTGCAGTTGCACATCCACCCATCATCATCAATGGAAGAGATTTTACACCACAAGAGAGAAATCCGGGACGCTTATTTGATCGCGTAGTGAGCTTTGCGAAGTCGTCGTATGGCTCATTTCGGGTCTTGCAACTTCTGGAAAGAGTGGCCCGAGCTGCTGTTTACGTTCTCAAAGCGATGGGAAACGTCGCTACGACGACAATTGAATATGTTGAGAAGAGAGCAGGAGACCTCGGCAAAGCATGGCAGCTCTTGATTGTCACTCGCTGTATTGAGGTGACTAGGTCGGCGAAGAAGGCGATTGTAGAGTGGATCCATCCAGATCCTCTCCATCCTCCCGTCGACGCAAATCGAGACAAAGTCCAAAAAGTCCACGAAATCGCTGAAGCTGCCGCTGCTTATGGCTACTTTACTTCTTGGTTTGCTGGAAGCACGCCATTGAGGAATGTCGCAGATACCGCCAACCTCGTTTCCGACGTCACCGACTTGCAAATGGCTGCGCAAGATTGGTATCTGGCTAAGAAACATTTGGAAATTGTCGATAAAGACTATGCAGGTCAACCCGCTGCTCACAACCAGTTTGCCTATACGATGCGCCACGCATTTATCAAAATCGTGAAGGCGGTCACTTCCGTCACTACGGGAGTCTTGGGACTGATGGCGCTTGCCCTCGGCACCGCTTTCGTCTCTCCCGTGTTCCTTCTCGGCTGCGGGATTGTCGCGACAACCGCGGCGATGTGGGCCCATTTCTACAAAGAATCAAGATCCCTCGATACGGTCGATTTCTTTGCGCAGCACGCCCCAGTGGTTTTTGCCGCTGCAGCTGCCGGATAGTCTGTTTTTCTCTTGGGCCGCACTCCGCGGCCCCGGAGGGTATCTATGAAAAAATCTGTACAATCTTCCGAATGGGTCCTGGTAGGCAGTCTCCTGCTGATCATGGCTTCGTTGGTCGTCATCTCTAAAGTAAATGTTTATCGGGCCGCCTCTACTCTTGCTCTCAATGAGATCGAGGTAAGGGAAATTTTAGTCACAGTAAAGGGCGCTGTGGCCAAGCCAGGAGCCTACCGGGTGCTTGAGGGGACTCTCCTCGAAACTGTGCTGCGGAAGGCGCGTCCCTGGCCCCACGCCAACCTAAAGGCCCTCCCCCTGAAGCAACCTCTAGAGGGAGAAGCTGAGATCGTCGTCGAGGAGCTAGCCGAGATCACCGTTTATGTCGATGGGGCCGTCGAAAAACGGGTCGAATTGACCCTTCCAGCCAAAAGTCGCGTATCCGATTTGAAGTCAAAAGTTGTTTTATCTGAGGATGCCGATAAGAGCTATTTTAGGAGGAGAAGATGGCTCAAAGACGGAGAAAAAATTGAGGTCCCAAAGAAAACAGTTGAGGAGAATTCGGCACTTTGTCTATGATCTCACTCCGATATTTAATGAGATCGTTCACAAGGAACGAATAACGTATGCCACCCCCGGCCAAGACATTGGGAACCGAGGGTTAAGCGCGGAAGCCGAATCGGCAAATAATAATTTGCCCGAGTCTTTTTTGCGCGTCAGCATACACAAATCGAGATGGAAAAAGGAAAACCTATGCCGCTGACATTGATAGGCCAGAAAAAAGGGATGGCGCAAGTCTTCGATCAAGACGGTAAACTCATCGTCTGCACGGTAATTTTAGCTGAACCGAATACGGTACTTCAGATCAAGCGCAAAGAGACTCACGGTTATAATAGCATTCAGCTCGGTGGCGTTCCGATGACCCCAGCGGCTGCTAAACGAGCCAAGAAGCCTATTAAAGGGCATTTCGCGAAAGCTCAAGCCGAGCCTTGCGCTGAAATCCTCGAATCGCGTCTCGATGAAGTAGATCAATATCAAGTAGGCCAAAAGCTCGATGCGAGCGTTTTTGCCGATGTGAAATTTGTCGACGTCGAAGGGATTAGTAAAGGGAAGGGATTCCAGGGCGTAATCAAGCTGCACAAAATGGCAGGTGGTCCAGGAGCTCACGGCTCTGGATTCCACCGTCACATGGGATCTACCGGTATGAGGACGACCCCAGGCCGTTGCTTCCCAGGCGGAAAGCGTCCATCGCGTATGGGCGGCGACCGGAAGACTGTCCAGAACCTGAGAGTCGTGGCCGTGAAGGGCAATATCCTTCTCGTCGAGGGAGCAGTTCCCGGTGCGAACAGCGGTATCGTCTACATCAGAAAAGCAATAAAAGGGTAAATCATGGCGACGCTAAAAAAATACGATTTGACCGGGAAGGAAGTAGGAACTGTCCAGGTCGATGATGCTCTCCTGGAAGGAGCGGCTCATCCCCAATCGATCAAAGATTACATTGTCGCGCTGCGGAATAACGCTCGCCAATGGTCTGCCAGCACAAAGGTGCGCAAAGAGATCAATCGCACAGGGCGTAAACCTCACCCGCAAAAAGGGCAAGGACGCTCGCGCCAAGGGGACTTGGCGGCGCCTCAGTATAAAGGCGGCGGTATCGTTTTCGGCCCCAGACCCAAATTTGATATCCACGTCCGAATCAACAAGAAAGAGCGGAGAGCCGCGATCCGCACCTTGATCGCTGAAAAGATCAAGGCAGGCCTGGTCCATGTTCTTCAGAAAGGGGAGATGAAACACCCCAAGACCAAGAAATTGGCCGACTTCTTTGACCAGATCAAGGGGACTGAAAAACGGGTTCTGGTCCTGGGCGAGACCAAGGAAGAAATGGGAAACCCCCATCTCAACCTAGTCAAGAGCTTCCGCAATATTCCAAAAAAAGAATTTGTGACGATCCCTCAAGTGAACGGCTACGAATTGGTTAAAAGCCACACCCTCGTCGTTCTCGATACTGCAGTAGATGAATTCCTTTCGATGTTAGGTGCATCATGAAGAACCCTTATGAAATCATCAAGAGCCGGCGCGTAACCGAAAAGAGCCGAGTGCTTGAAAATTTAGTGAATGCGAAAAGCAACGTTTCGGTTAGCCGATGCCAATCGCCAAAGGCTGTTTTCGACGTACATCAGAGTGCGAATAAGACTCAGATTGCAGACGCAGTTGAAGAGATCTACAAAGATAAAAAGGTAAAGGTTGTCAAAGTGAATACCGTTACTGCCCATCCTAAAAAGCGACGGGTAAGAGGTTTTTTGGGCGAAGCGTCAGGCTATAAGAAAGCCATTGTGACCTTCCGTCCTGGCGACACCATTGAGACCCAAGTGTGAGGAAGTAGACTATGCCAAAATTATTTCGACCCACAACACCCGGACAGAGAAAGTTGGTGCTTCCCGTTTATTTGGAGCTATCGCCCGGCGAAAAACCAGCGCCTAAGTCGCTGCTCGTCGCTAAACGGCGCACCAATGGACGCAACCACCACGGTCACATCACCTGCCGACACAAAGGCGGCGCTCACAAGCGGATGCTTCGACTCATTGATTTTAAACGAGATAAGGAAAATATCCCCGCAACAGTTGCTTCGGTGGAATACGATCCCAATCGCTCTGCTCTGATCGCACTTCTCCACTACAATGATGGAGAAAAACGGTATATCATCGCCCCGCAAGGGATTAAGGTGGGAGCCACGGTCATGACGAGCGATGAGCCCCCCTTCCAAATCGGGTGCTGCATGAAACTCAAGTTCATGCCGCTCGGCTCTGTCATCCACAATGTGGAGCTCAAGCCAGGCAAAGGGGCTCAAATCGTCCGTTCAGCTGGACTCTCTGCGCAGCTTTTAGCGCGCGGCGAGGGCTATGCGACGGTGCGGCTCCCCTCAGGCGAAGTGCGCCTCATCCACGAGGAGTGCCGAGCTACATTTGGAGCTGTCTCCAATGCGGAACACAACTTACGAGTCATCGGGAAAGCGGGTAGGGCTCGCTGGATGGGGATACGCCCCACAGTGCGCGGTATTGCGATGAACCCTGTCGATCACCCTCACGGTGGTGGTGAAGGACGCGGCAAAGGAAACCATCCTCAGTCCCCTTGGGCGCAATTTGCGAAGGGATTCCGGACCCGTTCCAATAAGAAAACCAGAAAATGGATTGTAAAAGAGCGAAGGTAATTGCATGGGAAGATCGCTGAAAAAAGGCCCCTTCGTCGACCACCACCTGATGGCCAAGGTCGATAAGAGTAATAAAGAAGGCGCGAAGAAAGTTATTAAGACTTGGTCGCGTCGATCGATGATTGTTCCTGAAATGGTCGGTCATACTTTTGACGTCCATAATGGGAAGAAATTCCTATCGGTTTACGTCTCTGAAAACATGGTGGGTCACAGACTGGGCGAGTTTTCACCAACACGCACCTTCAAAGGCCACCCCAAGAAGTCAGCAGCAGCTGTGGCAGCTGCAGCAGCTCCCGCAGGAGGGGGATAATCGATGCAATTCGCTAGATGCAAAACGAGATTTGTACGGATTTCCCCGCGAAAGGCGCGCTATGCCGCCGATCTCATTCGCGGTTTGGATGTGGAACAGGCAACACTCCAGCTTCTCCATTCGAAGCTGAAGGGGGGACGCCTGATTAAGAAGACGCTCGATAGCGCTGTCGCCAACGCGGTCACGCAGATGGACGCACGCCGAGAAACATTGAAAGTGCACGAAGTGCGCGTCGATCCAGGTCCAATTTTACGGCGGGCAAAACCCCG
>DATIIR010000094.1:0-16561 GCA_035479435.1 Chlamydiales bacterium | reverse complement strand
GATCGATTCAGGAGAAAACATTTCGGGGTCTATCGCTTCAAAAAGAGTGCGGTCGCTGTGGATGATAGCTGAGTCCAATAGGTATCTGTTTGTCACCCTATCTGACAATAGCCCAAACCCCCGGAAAATGGTGGAATGGTCGCCTAAATTCTCTAGAGCTACTCTGGCGAGGTCCCGTTCCTCCTCGTTTCCATTTGCATTATGCAGAATAGCACCTAATGCCTTCATTTTTCTCTTGGCCGTTGTCGCGCTTTGGATAGCAGCGGAGTGTTGGGCAATAAAGACGACGTTGGGAATGCGCGCAATCCGTTCCCATAATTCGAGACCGTTTTCGTTGGCACGGCGGCTCCCTTCCCAATTGACAGCAGCGAGGGTTCCCCACTGTTCGGGGACGTACCCCATTACCACACTCATAACATCTGGGACTTGAAGGATTGATGCCATTATTGCCTCTGTATTAATTAATTTGTTATATATTGTATCAATTTTGTTTATTTATTAAAACAAAATTTATTATTAATTTAGTGTGTGATAACGGGATGGCGCCACTCTCCATCCCGTTATTGTGTTGGAAAATAATTGAATGCGCTGATATGCTCCCTCGCTTCATTAAAAGTGGGGTGTATTATGGCATCGAGTTGCTTCGGATTAGGTGAAGTGAGTGACGAGTACGACTATCGTTCAGATGCTTATTGGTCGGAGATGGTCCCAAAACGGGATGGCTACCTGCCCACGGCCGAGGCGGTGGAAGAGGGGGTTAAGCGGGATGCTCTCAATACGCGGATCCAGCTCGTGGCCCAAAACTACAAAAACGCTACTTACGATATCGACCAATGCATAAGGGCGACTGTGCCATCCGATGGGTTCCGAGAAGCGGCTGTCAAGCATTGGGAAACGGTGAAGGGCTCCCACAAGATCCGGGCGTGGACTGCTGTTGTCCTGACAGTAGCCGCCATCGCGACATTTTTGACCCCCGCACCCTACCTCGGGTTGATCTCCGTCATCACGGGTGTGTATGCCGCTGTGAAGTTCAATAAAATGGGGAAAGCATCAGCCCAAGTCGAAGGGTGGAGAGTGGATCCGGCTGTCGCGCTCGCAACGGAGAGGAAGAAGTCTTATGAAAAGGGGTTTTCTTACGTCTATAAGAACGACCTGAAGTTGGGCGAGTGTTCTCACCACGCCGTTCTGCTCCCCCATGAAGTGGAGTATCTCTATAACCGCTACTTCGATCGCATCTGCACCGAGCTCTCCGCGCAGAGATGCATCAATGACCAGCAGAAGAAGAGTTGGCTCGACCGCTTCCGCACGGATAATCCCATTTCAAACAATATTCTCCTCTATGTTTTTGGCAGAGTTCCGAATGAGTTTGCCTCACTGTCTCGCAATTTTGAGAGCATTGCGGCCTCTTTGAGAGATGTTGAGGCGGAATTCTCTAATGCGAGGGTGCAGCGCAAGGCGGAGACCGACCAGATCATCAGCGGCATCGAGTCGCAAAGAGTGGTAGCTTGCGCCATTCCCAGCGCGGCGCTCCAATACAAGTTGAATGAGGCGAGGGATGAGCGAGATCGGAGATTGCGGGATGGAGGAGGGTTTAACCGCGATGCGATTGAACGGGACTATGAGGCTGATAAGACGAAGTATCACGCGATCTATGCCGCCGCTGTTCTTCCGATCAACATCTACTTTGATGGAAAGGTGAAAGAGGCGCGCGATGCGCTGAAAGACGTGCTCGGTGTGATTGCGAGACAAGAGGCGAACGCCTTCAGTCCTTATTACGAATATTCGCAAGGGATTGTCGCAGCTACCGCGGCTGCTAAGAACAGGGATTTTGTCTACACGCAGCAGCCGTTTAACGCGAGCCAGTCTCTGCAAATCCCCGCGATGCCTAAGATCGAGATCAACTTTGTTTATCAGCCCCCCGCAGGCGTGGACAGCACCTTCTGGCAGCATTGACAAGTTATTTATTGTAAACGGTTTATGGTCTATTTGTATTCTTTCTTGTGCAGATGTAGCTTATATGCTACAATGGGGCTATGAATATCGAAGTTTCTTATCTTGAACTCGATAATGGGGTCTTTCCCTACTTAGAGTGGGAGGCTGGGCTTGATACGGTTGCCCGAGCGGCCGTCAGGATTCGGATCAACCGAGTCCGACTTGGGAATTTTGGAGATAGTCATTCGGTCGGGAAAATACCTGGCCTGCATGAACTGCGGCTCCGTTTAGGTCCCGGATACCGGATCTACTTCGGAAAGATCAAAGATACGATTGTCATTATTTTGTGTGGAGGAGATAAGAGATCTCAAGGGCGCGATATTAAGAAGGCTGAACAATACTGGCAGATTTGCAAAGACTCGCTTAAAAAGAAGGGAGGGACTAATGGCAAAAACAAGAAGTTATAAAGCACATCTTTTAAAACAGCTCCAAAATCCTAAAGAAGCTGCTGCTTATCTGAACGCCGCTTTACAGGATGATGACCCACACGTATTTCTTCTGGCATTGAGAGATATCGCTGAGTCAAAAGGGGGTATGGGTTGGTTGGCAGATGAGGCTGACCTGAACAGGGAAAATCTCTACCGTACTCTTTCTTTAAGCGGCAATCCCCGTTTTTTTAACTTGCTGGCTGTCCTGGACGCCGTTGGATTGGAGCTATCTATCCATGCAAGGGCTAAACAGGTTAGAGCTTAAAAATAGATCCTTCAGTTTATAGAATTCTTGCAATCCTATAGACTGGTGGGATGAGTCTTCTCTTTAGCTGCCAATCGGTCTCAAAGTCCTATTCGACGCGACGCCTGTTTAAGGATCTGAGCGTGAGTGTTTTCTCCGGCGACCGGGTCGGTCTCATCGGTCCCAACGGCTCGGGAAAAACCACCTTTCTCAAGATCATCGCCGGCATCGAAAGGGCCGATGAGGGGACGTTGTCCCCCAGGCGGGATCTGAAAATCGGCTACGTCCCTCAAGCGTGTGAATTCCCAGACTTGCCACCGGAGAAAATCTTGATCGATGTGGTCAAAGGGGATCTGCCCGAGTATGAAAAGGAGCGGATGGCCCAAACGTGGCTCAGCAAGCTGGGCTTTAGTGGTGAGGAGAGGTCGGCGGCGCTGCTGTCGGGGGGATGGAAAAAGAGGTTGGGCTTCGCGTGCGAGCTGATCTCGTCGCCCGATTTGCTGCTGTTGGATGAGCCGACGAACCATCTCGACTTAGAGGGGATTTTGTGGCTGGAGAAATTCCTCTCCCGCGAGGCGCCCACCTATCTGCTCGTCAGCCACGACCGCTACTTCCTCCAAAACACGACGAGCCGCATCATCGAAATCGATCCCACTTATCCCAAGGGGATTTTCTCCATCGATGGCACCTACGCGAATTTCCTGGAGAAAAAGGGGGAGTTTTTGCTGGGTCAGATTCAGCAGGAGCGCTCGATGGCGACCAAGGCAAGGCGCGAGACCGATTGGCTCCGGGCTGGGGCCAAGGCGCGGACGACCAAGTCGCAGGCGCGCATCGATGAGGCTCATGAAATTCTAGAGGAGCACTCCGATCTGAAAAACCGCAATAGGCAGAAGAGGGCCAAGATCGACTTCGCCGCGACAGAAAGGGAGACGCGCAAGCTGCTCGTAGCTAAAAATATCGCCAAGGCCGTCGGTGGAAGGGCGCTCTTCCAGCATCTCGACTTTACCCTCTCGCCTGGTACGCGGATCGGCCTCATGGGCCCCAACGGCTCGGGAAAGACCACGCTTCTTCGCCTTCTCGCTGGGGAGATCCAGCCCGATCAGGGGACGATCAAAAGGGCTGATGAACTCAAGATCGTCTATTTTGACCAGCACCGAGCCCAGCTGCCCTCCACACTGACGCTGCGCGATGCCCTCTCTCCTAAAGGCGATTACGTCCTCTACAATAACCAGCCCATTCACGTGAACGGCTGGTGCAAGCGGTTCCTTTTCTCGCCCGATATCCTCGATATGCCGATTGGCAATCTCTCGGGTGGTGAGCGGGCGCGCATCTCGATTGCCCACCTGATGCTCCAGCCGGCTGACCTGCTCCTCCTCGACGAGCCCACGAACGATCTCGATATCCCCACCCTAGAAACGCTCGAAGAGAGCCTGCTTGAATATCCGGGCGCTGTTGTCTTGATCACGCATGATCGGTGCATGCTCGACCGGATCTGCAATAGCCTCCTTGCCCTTGGCGATCCCGACAAAACCACGCTCTACGCCGACTACGCACAGTGGGAAAAAGACCAAGCGGCTCCCACGCCTAAGGCTCAGGTCAAGAAAGTGGAGCCGTCTCGCCCCAAAGGCAAACTCTCCTATCTCGAGAAGAAGGAATATGAGGAGATCGAAGGCAAGATTTCCCTGCTTGAACAGGAAGTCCGGGCGCTCAACCACGTCTTGGAACAGCCTGAAGTGGCCGAAAATCCCACCAAGCTCTCTGAAGTGTGCCAAGCGATTGGCCTGGCAGAAAACAAGATTGAACAGCTGTATCTTCGCTGGGAAGAACTGGAGCAAAAACAGAAGTGAAAAAGAACATTGGAACCACCGACCGCCTGATCCGTTTAGCTATGGCGATCCTCTTATTTCTCTTAGCCTATTGGAGGTCCAGCTGGGTGCTCCTCCTTGCTGGGATCTTTGTCTTCTGCGAGGCGCTCTTTAGCTGGTGCATCGTCTACCAGTTTTTAGGAAAAAATTCCTGTCCCAGGAAGTAAACGGAAAACGCTCGGGGCCTTTCGTAAACGTGTGCGTGTGCGTGCCCGTGCCCGATTTTTCTTTCTTAACAACTAGTTGTGGAAGAAGAGGATGACATCGCCGTCTTGGACGACGTAGTCGCGCCCTTCCGAACGGGCTTTGCCAGCTTCGCGGGCGCCGACGCGCCCCTTATAGCGGATCATGTCATCAAAGGCGACAACTTCAGCGCGGATAAACCCTTTCTCAATGTCGGAGTGGATCTTGCCCGCGGCAAGGGCAGCGCCGGTCCCCTTGTTGATGGTCCAGGCGCGCGTTTCGATTTCACCCGTGGTGATGTAAGTGATGAGGTCGAGGAGCGAAAAGGCTTCGCGAATGAGGCGGTCGAGGCCCGATTCCTTGAGGCCAAGGCTCTGGAGAAATTCAGCGGCGTCTTTTTCGTCGAGGCGAGAGATCTCCTCCTCAATGCGGGCGCAAATGGGGACAACACGGGAGCCCTCTTTGGCGGCGTAGTCGCGGACGAGTTGGACGAGGGGATTGTCCATGGCGGGGACGTCGTTTTCACTGACGTTGCAGACGTAGAGCACTTTTTTCTTGGTGAGGAAGTTGTACTGGCGGGCAATGAGTTCTTCCTCGGGGGTGAGCTTGAGGATGCGCATCGAGAGGCCCTGGTTGAGGTGAGCGGCGCTTTTTTTGAGGAAATCGACGGAGGGCTGGAGTTCCTTTTTGCCTTTGGCCTGCTTCTCGAGACGAGAGAGGGTGTTTTCCACCATCTGAAGGTCAGCGAGAGTGAGCTCGAGGGTGATCACTTCAATGTCGTCGAGGGGATTGACTCTGCCTGCAACGTGGATGACGTTCGAGTCCTCAAAGCAACGGACGACCTGCACGATGGCGTCGGTTTCTCGGATGTGGGAGAGGAACTGGTTGCCGAGGCCTTCCCCTTGAGAGGCGCCTTTGACAAGGCCGGCGATGTCGACGAAGCTGACAGTGGCGGGGATGATCTTTTTGCTGTGCGATTGCTCAGAGAGTGTGTGAAGGCGGGGGTCGTTGAGGTTGACGATGCCGAGGTTGGGGTCGATGGTGCAAAAAGGGTAGTTCTCAGAGGGGATCTGCTTGCGGGTCAGGGCGTTGAAGAGGGTCGATTTGCCGACATTGGGAAGCCCCACAATGCCGCAGGAAAGGTTAGTCATAGTCTGCCTGTAAGTTGTTTTGCTAGGGTTAGATCGCCTGAGGCGAGGGCCTGGCGGATGCGGGTCGAAGAGACGGGTTCCCCATTGAGGAGGACTTTGGGGATGTACGCAACGGTGATGCCGCGGGAGGCGGCATATTTGCGGACGTTTGCTTCGGTTCCTTCGCGGTTTTTGCCGAAGGAGGAGCCAGCGCCGAGGACGAGGTGGGAGAGGTCGTATTGGGAGAGGAATTCGTCAAAGGGTGTGTTGGCGAAGGCGAGGGTGAAGGGGAGGACGATCACCTCATCGGCGTACGTCTTGAGGAGGTCGATTTTCTCAGGAAGGGGGGTGAGGAGGGGAGGGGCCGGGGGCTTGAAAACAGCTTGGGGGTGGTTGGAGAAGGTGACGATGGTGGCGTGGGGATGAAGGCGAAGGGCGCGGAGGAGTGCTTGGTGGCCGAGATGGACGCCGTCAAAAAAGCCGATGGTGAGGGCGGTTTTCATAATTGCCTGAGGTGGGGAGAGAGGTCGAAAGAGGGATTTTTCAGGAGCGCTTGGGGGACGCACTGGCCGATGTGAAAGGCGCCGGAGCGGGTGCGGGCGAGTTCAAAGAGATGGGCGCCGCAGCCGAGGAATTGGCCGATATCATGGGCGAGAGAGCGGATGTAGGTCCCTTTACTGCAGGCGACTTCGATGTCGAGCATCGGATAGTTGTAGCTGACGAGTTTGATTTGCAGCTGCACCTTGACGGGTTGCCGTTCAATGGTGATCCCTTTGCGGGCGAGGTCGTAGAGTTTTTTCCCTTCGACTTTTTTGGCGGAAAACATGGGGGGGATTTGGCTGATTTCTCCCTGGAAAGCGGCGAGGGCGAGGGCGATTTCTTGGGGAGTGGGGATCTTGTCGCTGCGGGAGGTGATTTGCCCTTCGATATCGTAAGTGTCGGTGGCGAGGCCTAGTTGGAGGGTGGCTCGGTACTCTTTGTCTTTATTGAGGAACTCGTTCGATCTGCGGGTGTAGTCTTGGCCGATGAGCATGACCATGACGCCGGTGGCAAACGGGTCGAGTGTACCGGCATGGCCGATCTTCTCGATGTGGGTGAGGCGGCGCAAGAGCGAGACGAGGTAAAAGGAGGTGGAGCCGGCGGCTTTGTCGACGAGGAGGATTCCGTTATTGTTCACGAGTGGAGCGCTCTTTTTCAATATCGCCGAGGATTTTTTGGATGCGCATGTGTTCGTCGAGAGAGGTGTCGAGTTTGAAGGTGAGTTCGGGAAAATAGCGGAGCTGTGCGATCTTGGCCGCGTGGACGGCGATGAATCCGGCAGCGGAATTGAGGGCGGAGATCACCTTGGCTTTCTCCTCCTCGCTAGCGAGGAGGCTGACAGATACTTTGGCGTGGTGGAGATCGGCCGAGGTGTCGACGTCGGTGACCGAAACAAAGGTGGTGACGTGGGGATTTCGCACCTCCTTCTGGATCACTTCGAAGATCACTTCCTTCAAGAGAGAATTGACGCGGGCTAGCCGATTTTTTTTCATATCTCTTGCTCGAGGTAAGTGATCTCATATGCTTGGAGGATATCCCCTTCCTTGATGTCGCCTTGTCCCTCGAGAAGAATTCCACACTCGAAGCCCTTCTGGACCTCTTTGATGTCTTCTTTAAGCCGTTTGAGCGAGGCGATTTTCCCCTTCCAAATGACTTTGTTATCGCGGATTTGTCGAACGAGGTGTTGCCGCTTGATGTTGCCATCGGTCACTTGGCAGCCGGCGATGATGCCGAGCTGAGACGATTTAAAGACTGCTTTGACAAGGGCTGTACCGGTGTCGGTCTCTTTCTCGAGTTTGTCGAGGAGCTGGCGCATCCGCACTTTCACTTCGTCGATGAGGTGATAGATGACGTCTTGCGTGTAAACAGGTACTTTTTTCTCTTTGATGAGGGCGTCTGCGTGGCTCTCAATGCTGGTGTGGAATCCGACGATCGTCGCTTTAGAGGCGGCGGCGAGGGCGATATCCGATTCGGAGATTTCACCTACGTCGGCGCTGACGATCTCGATCCTCACTTTGTCGGAGTGGATCTTCATCAGAGAATTTTTAAGCGCTTCGAGAGATCCCTGTACGTCGGCGCGGAGAATGAGGGGGAGAATTTTCTTCTCGCCGCTCTCTTTCTTCGCCATCATTTTTTCAAGGCCAGCGAGTTTCGGTTTGGCGGCCAGGTCGCGCTGAGCTCCTTCGGCTCTTGCTGCGGCGAGTTCGCGCGCCTCTTTCTCGTTCTTGACGACGATGAACTCATGACCGGCAAGGGCGAGTTCCGAGAGGCCCGTGATCTTGACGGGGGTGGAGGGGCCCGCCTCTTCGATGGAGCGGCCGTGGTCGTCTTGCATCGTTTTGATGCGGCCAGAATAGTGGCCGAAGACGATCGCGTCTCCCTTTCGGAGGGTGCCGTTTTGAACCAGAACGGTAGCTACAGCTCCGAGTCCCTTGTGCATTTCCGATTCGAGGACAGTTCCTCGAGCGCGGGCAGAGAGGTTGGCGCGCAGTTCGAGGACTTCGGCTTGCAGGGCGATCATCTCGAGGAGTTCCGTGATCCCTTGGCCAGATGTGGCTGAACAATTGACGGTGATGGTCGTTCCACCCCACGCTTCGGGGAGCAGGTCTCTGTCGGCGAGATCGCGGTAGACTTTTTGGGCGTCAAAGGTGGGCTTGTCGCACTTGTTGAGGGCGACGAGGATGGGTACTTTCGCTTCGCGGGCTTGGTTGATCGCCTCTTCGGTCTGCGCGCGGATCCCTTCGTCGCCGGCGATGACGAGGATCACGATGTCGGTGACGTTGGCGCCGCGGGAGCGCATCTCAGAAAAGGCCTCGTGACCAGGTGTGTCGAGGATGGCGACTTCGCCTGCATTGGTCTTCACTTTAAAGGCGCCGATATGTTGCGTGATGGCGCCCGCCTCTCCGGCTGCGCGGTTCGATTTGCGGATGGCGTCGATGAGGCTGGTTTTGCCGTGGTCTACGTGGCCCATGAAGGTGACGACAGGGGAACGGAGGACGAGGTTATCGGCGGAGGCCCCTTCGATCTCTTGGCGGATCGTTTGGCCGGTGATGCGGATTCTCTCTTGTTCGCTGGTGTCGATTTGAATATCGCAGCCAAAATCGTGTCCGAGGAGTTGGACCACCGTCTCATCGTCGAGGTAGTCGTTCAAAGTGAGGGTAATTCCCTTCATGAAGAGCTTGGCGATGAGCTGAGAAGATTTCAGCTTCATCTCTTGGGCGAGGTCTTTGATCGTGATCGGGAGGCGGACGGAGAGATTTTTGGGGCGGATCACCTCTTCCTGGATGAATTTGCGCGGTTTGTGAGCGCGCCGTTTGCGCCATGCTTCGTTGTCCACATCGCGGAGGCCCTGACGGTCTCTCGAGTCAAAACGAACCTCTTCTTTCTTCTTGGCGAGGCGGAGCTCTTTGGGAGGTTCGCGTCGGACTACGCCGAGCTGAGGCGGTGGAGCGTGTTCTGCGGCGGCAGGAGGCTTGGGATGGGCGGGTTTTGCCTCTCCGGCTTTGGGGGCTTCTGGCTTCTCCGCAACGGGAGGGGGCGTTACCGTCGGCTCCGCAGTTTCGGGGGCGACGGGAGCAGGAGGGATCTCTTCGGCCTGAGCTGCTGCTGCCGCGGCGGCTGCGGCTTGGGCAGCTGCCTCTTCTTTCGCCGCTTCTTCGGGACCTTGAATGATGCGGGCCCGTTTCTTCTTGGGAACTTCGACTTCTTTTTCTTTATCCCGAGCTGCGAGTGTCTTCTCAGCCTGTTTTAGCGCTGAGGAGATCGTCGCATCTTCACGAAGGCGAGTTAACTTCTTTTTCGGTTCGCCTTCTGGAGCGGGAGCAGTGGGCTCCTGTTTCAACGCTGCTCGCGGGGTCTCTGTAGGTTCTTTCTTGACTTTGAAAGCCTCAGCAAGCTGGGTGTTTTTAATATTTAATTTTAGATGTTTACCCAACGATTAACCCTTTTTTTTGCGCGTTTGTTCCAAAAGCTTGTCGGCGAGATCGTAGTAGTTAACGCCTGGAACTTTGGTGGGAATTTCTGCAGGAACAGCTTGCATAAACTTACGCAAGGTATCGTAACCTGCACTGACCAAACTTTCATTGATCAGGCCGCTGACTCCTTCGATTTTAAACTTCTCATCAAATGAGGGATCTGGAGTGTCGGCGAGCTCAGCCATCTGAATGGTGAGGAGTTTTTGGTATTCGCTCAGTTTCTGAACGTCGATCTCTCTGCCGATCATTTGGCCGATGAGACGGGCATTCATCCCTTTTTTGCCGATGACGGTTGGATAGTCTTCATCCATCACCACCATCCAATAGCGGTCGTCATAGACCTTCATCTTGCGCACTTCAGCAGGCGCTAGGAGATTTTGCAGGAGCTGCAACGGATCATCGCTAAAGGGGACAACGTCGATCTTCTCGTTGTTGAGTTCGCGGATGATGTTCTTGATCCGAGTGCCGCGCACGCCGACGCAAGTGCCTACAGGATCGACCTTTGGGTCGAACGAGCGGACAGCGAGTTTAGTGCGGTAACCTGGATCGCGGACGATCTTCTCGATGACGACTGTTTTGTCGTGCAATTCGGGGACTTCCTGAATGAAGAGCTGCTCGACGAATTCAGGGTGGCTGCGGGTGAGGATTACCTCGGCGCCGCCGCTATCTGTATCGCGCACTTCCAAAAGGAGCGCCTGCACTTTTTCGCCGACGTTGTAGCGCTCGAGTTTTGGGTAGTTGCGCTCGGGCAGAATCGCTTCGACTTTGCCGAGATCGACGACGATGGTGCGGCCGCGGATGAAGCGCTTCACAGTACCGGAGATGATCTCTCCGGCTCTGTGGCGATATTCTTCATAGATCACGTCGCGCTCTGCGCCTTTCAGCTTTTGCGTGATGATCTGGCGAGCGGCTTGAGCGGCAATGCGACCGAAGTCTTGCGGAGTGATGGAAATTTCCAACCACTGTCCGACCTGACACTCCGATTCCATTGCGCGGGCGTCTTCGAGGGTGATTTCGTCGGCTGGGTTCACCACTTTGTCGACGATCTTCTTCTGAGTGAAGACTTCAATTTCACCCGTTTTCGGATGAATCTCAACACTCACCTTCTCTCCGAGCCCTTTCACGCTCTTCCGGGCGGCCGCGCGGAGAGATTCTGCGATCGCATTGATCACAATCTCCCGCTTGATTCCCTTTTCGCGCTCGAGGTATTCAAAAATGGCAATGAGGTCTTTATTCATCCATCAATTCCTCGTCTTCTTTCGAAGACTTCTTTTTCTTCTTTTTTGATTTTTGTCCGACCACGATATCGTCTCGATTCATCTGATTTTTTTCGATCAGATACTCTTTAATCGAGAGGGCGATTTTTTTGTGTTCGGGGTCGAGCTTGATCACTTTCGCAGTGACAGTATCGCCCTTCTGGATCACATCTTCTACTTTCGCAAAAGGTTGATCGGAGAGTTCCGTGACGTGGATCAGCGCCTCGATGCCATTGTCCAATTGGACGAAAGCGCCGAAGGCGGTCGTCTTGGTGACTGTTCCGTGGACTAGTGTTCCAACGGGAAGAGTCTTCTCGATCGTTTCCCAAGGATTCATGCTCAGCTGCTTAACGCCGAGTGTGATCTTCTTGCTCTCTTTGTCGACCGACAGGATCACGGCTTCCACTTTGTCCCCTTTCTTCAACACTTCTGAAGGGTGGGAGACTTTTTTGATCCAGCTCAGATCAGAGATATGGATCAAGCCGTCGACGCCGGGCTCGAGTTCGACGAAGGCGCCGTAGTTGGTGAGGTTGCGGATTTCGGCCACTACGCTGCTGCCAACGGGATATTTTCTCTCGACATCTTCCCAAGGATTTCGCTCTGTTTGCTTAATGCCGAGGGAAATTTTGCCCTCTTCTTTCTGGACGGAGAGGACGATGGCCTCCACTTCGTCGCCGACGTGGACCACTTCGCTCGGTTCGGTGACATTTTTCGTCCAAGACATTTCTGAGACGTGAATGAGACCTTCGATGCCTGGCTCAATTTCGATGAATGCGCCGTAGGAGACCAAATTGACGATCTTCCCTTTAATGCGGGTGCCGGGAGGATATTTTTTCTCGATCTCTTCCCAGGGATTTTCCTCTTTCTGTTTGAGGCCCAGAGCGACTCTGCCCTTCTCTCTATCGACGTGCAAGATGACGACGTCGAGTTCTTGGCCCAAATGGACCAATTCGGAAGGATGCTTGATTCTCTTCCAGGTCATGTCGGTGATGTGCAACAAGCCGTCGATGCCATCCAAGTCCAAGAATACGCCGAAATCGGTGATGTTCTTGACAACGCCTTTGCGGCCAGCGCCTTCTTTGATGTTCTCGAGCAATTCGGCCTTCTTGGAGACGCGCTCTTCTTCGAGTAATTCTCTGCGGGAGACGACGATATTCTTTCTCTCAATATTGATTTTGAGGATTTTGAAGTCGTACGTTTTGCCGACGAAGTCGTCGAGGTTTTTGATTCTCTTGTTGTCGATTTGGGAGCCTGGCAAGAAGGCTTCCATGCCGATGTCTACCATCAGGCCGCCCTTGACTTTGCGCATGACTTTGCCCTTGACGATCGAGCCCTCTTTGCAGTGATTGACGATGTGTTCCCACTGTCTATATTTACGCGCTTTTTCTTTAGACAAGACGATTTGGCCATCGTCGCCTTCAGCTGCGTCCAAGTAGACTTCCGTATCTCCGCCTAAGATCAGTTCCTCTGGTTCAGAGAATTCTGAGATGGGCACGAGGCCTTCTGATTTTAAACCCACGTCGACGACGACATAGTCTTTGGTGATTTCGACGATACGGCCCTTCAATATTTGGCCGACGTTCAATAGGGACAATGCGGTTTCTTCTTCGGCTTTACCTTTTCCGTAAAGTAGATCGCGGAACTGACGTGCTTCGTGTTCCTGGAAGTCGACATCATCTAGGACGTTACTGCTATTCCAATCGTGGATGGGGTTTTGTTTTGAAGACATGGGTTTTGGGTTTCTCCTGTTAATAAAAAACGACAAAATCGCCCAGCAATAAACCTGCCCGGAGACGACCTGTCATGGTTAAAGGAAAAAGATTACCAAATCTGCTCTAATAAAGGCAAGAAATAGAAAGAGGGGGGTGTGCGTAAAGGAAAATATAGTCAGTCGGGCTACTACGCTCCCGCTCCGTCCCCGCTGCCCAGGTGGCCGTGCCCAGCTTCGCGGATCGGTCGCTTCGCTCCCTATCGCGTCCTCGGCCCTCGCCGTGCAGAGCACTGTCTTCGGTCCTGCGGTGCGATTCCACTTTGCTGGACCCAGCCGCGGGCTGCATCGCGTCCCCCAATTTCATTGGGGCCCCAGCGCGACGCAGAACGGGGGGAAGGGATGCCCTTCCCCCTTAACCCCCATCCCCCACGCTCCGCGAAGTCTGGGCTATGATGTTATATTTCTTATCTTGTTTATCATGCCACTTGGATCATGCATATCCTGTTTTTTCTTTTATGCAATGGTCTGAAAATTATTTGTTATCTGGGCATTGGTGTGCTAAAAGTTTTTTAGGGACTTTTTCAAATAATACCAATTGCAGAGAGTTTTTCTCGAACTATGGTGCGTATCCGTGATGAAGGAATTCTCTCAATCATTTGCAATGCTTCTTTTTTTTTGAAGTGCCGGGGTATCTCTAGTTCGGGCAGGGCGCTGAAGATCAACGAACGGGTAGATGAAAGATAAAAAACGTCGATGAGAGCTTTTTCGGGTGTGGCCATTTTGATAGGTGATTTGGCCACTGTCTCAAATCCAAAAAAAAAGTTTGGTTGTATGTGATGGACAGAAATGCGCGCAATGGGCGTTTTGTATAGATGGGTTCTGGCTAATGAGGCTGCGTAGACTGTGTCTGGGATTTGCGAGATCATTCCATGATAGTAGAGCGCGCTTTGGAAAGAGATGTAACTGGGTGCTGGAGCTGTGAGAGCTTCGGGCAATAGCAGGGGATCGATGGTAGGGCGGCAGGCCCATTTTCCCCTGGCAAGGGGGACGAAGAAGCCTGCGCTTGAGAGGCGCCTCAATATTTGGCTGGCGTGGGCAATGGTGAGGCCCAGACAAGCCGCTGCATCGCTTGTTTGCAGAATATCTTGTTTCAAGGCCAGTAATTTTGCGTGCACGACCAGAAGTCTCATGGCAATTTCGCCTGTTCAAGCGTTGAGATAACCTTCGTCTGGATGTCGGTCCAAATTTGAGGGGAATTGTAATAGTCTTGATATTCATCCATTAAATAGACGACGACCCGAGCCTTAAATTCAGAGAACTCGATACTAAGCGTATTTTCTATAGCGATGTCTATCTTTTCGCGCAGAGTATTGGGTAGAAATTGGAATTGCACCCCCGCATTTAACAACAATTGGATGTCGAATACATCTCGCGCTTGCACCTCTGTTCTGTGAATAAGGGCATCCACTTTTTGGCAAATGGCCGCTTCTTGCGTGTAGTGGTTGGCTAAGATGGGATATATCTGATGGTGATGAATAAGTTCGGGATCGATGGGTTCAAAGCGACAAGCTCCATCGTCTAGGCTTCTCCGCGAAAACTCTATTTTGGTGGGCAATGGCAGGGGCGAGTCTACGAGCTTTATGCTCAGCTTCCATCTTTGCGTTGTGTCCGTCTGTTTAGCCTCCGAACATTTGACTATTTCCATGCCTCGGGCTGAAAGGGTCTGTTGGAAGTTCGGGCTTTCTAAGATCTTATGGATCTTATTTCGCAGCGTCTCCTTGGCGATTGTCTTTACATCGATGTCGAGATCCTCAGAATAGCGGATACTTTTGAAGAAGAACCGTAGATTGCAACCTCCCTTGATCGCATACAGTCCTTTTTCTAGCCTTTCGTTCATGTGGCGCAAAAAGAGCAGGTGGAAAAGCTCGACCGATTTCTGTCTGTTCGTCATACTTTTAATAATACGAATAGTTGACATATATGTCAATTATTCGTATCTTAACTATTTGCAAAACATTTATATTCAGCTACTTATTTATTTGAATGGGGGGCGAAAGAAAGACTTTGATTTGCCACTTAGTTTCAAAACCAAGCTTGCTGCAGATCCCGAAGGCAAGCCCTTCGCTCATTAGATATGAGGCCCCGAGAGTACAACCTCTGGCGGAGGCGTCTTGAAGAGCGAGCTGGCGTAGGGCCGTACTCAGTCCCTTGCGGCGCTCCTCAGAGAGCGTAGCGCCATTCCAGAAGGAGACCAGATCTCCGTGGATCTGGGTGGAGAGAGTTGAGACGACTTTGCCCTCTTTGCGAACCACCCAGTGAACCATGAGCGGCGGAGTGGTTTGCATCGCTTTCCAGAGAAAGGCGAGGTGGCTGGCTTTATCTTGCTCCGGAATACCAAACGTTGCGCAGACGAGGTCGTTGAACTCGGCCAGGGCTAATTCATCTTCAACCCGGTGCAGAGAATAGCCAACGGGTAATAGGGGTGGGGGAGTGAGGTGATCCAAGGGCCCCATCACAGCGCGAAAGATGCCGACATCGCTGAAGCCTTTTTCCGTAAGCCTATCGATAAAAGCCTGAGGTGTTGTCTCGCCCAAATACCAGACAAAACGTCTGTCGGCATTTTGGGAAAACTGCAGTTGGTCATCGATACACAGGTCCCATTGAGCGGGGGCGGAGGGATAGCCAAAGACGGCGTTTTGGAAGGGGAGAATTAACCCTGAAAAACATCTCTCAACACCATACTTGGTCTCATATCCGCCTGCAAGAGTGCGGTAATAGAGGGAATAACTATCTCGTAAATTTTGATAGGTCTCTTGTTTGGGTATCGGCATTACGTGCTCGACAGGGGGATAACATAGATACATCGTTTTCTCCAAGGTAAGGTTATAGACGAAGCAGAGCCATCTTCTGGGCTGCCTCATAGAGTTCGGGGCGCGTATCGATCTCCAACTTCGTCTTAACCGATTTTAAGTAGTGTTCAACCGTCCGTTGGGACAGCGCAAGTTCTTGAGCGATATCCTCATAAGTGAGGTGGCGGCCCATCAATAGGAGACACTCTTTTTCCCGCTTGGATAGTTTGAGGAATTTAGAATACCCGAGCGCCTCTGCTAACTGTTCACGTTCTTGTTGAGGGATCTCGATCACCTGAGCTCTCGGCTGCGATTTCAGATCTTCGATGTGCAAACCCTCCTCGAGAAGGGACTGATGTTGAGGAGTGAGATTCTCTCCAAAGTAGGTGGTGAATTCGCGAAAGAGTTCCTTTTCTTGCAAGAATAGATTGTAAAGAGGACGCTTGGCGAGACAGCCCGAAAAACACCCCGTCTCCAAATAATTTGTTCTGTGGTTAACGACGACTAGTCCATGGTCCAATCCAAAGAGCTTCTGCCGGTCGTGATAGAAACTCTCGCATCCTGGGAATTGCCGATCGTGAAACCAGAGGTAATGCCCCTTCTTGAGGAACTCAGCGGTATCGATCAATGGATCTTCCTCCAAGTACCCCCTTTCGATGAGCAGGCGGTCGTGATCGGCATCCGAAGTGACCCATCCCACACGCCCGTCGCGGTAGACCCGCACGTAAGCAAAAGCCGTCAAACCAAATGTCTCGCGAAAATGGCGAGATAGAGAACGGGCGGAATCAACGCCCTGATCCAATCGCTTGCAATAATTTTGAAAAATGGACTTCATAGTGAAACCCATTATAAAAGGGTCCCAATTAAGAAAATACGGGGAAAACCCCCAT
>DATIIR010000093.1:0-11453 GCA_035479435.1 Chlamydiales bacterium | reverse complement strand
GCCGAGAGGGCGATATTGCTCCAAAAAACGCTTTTCGTTGGCTTGGGAATATCAAAGCGGGCGCCGGGCTGCATGCTGACTTGCGCTGTGTTGTACTCGTCTCTCCATTTGATGAGATCTTCGTGGATTTTGGTGTCGATCCGGTTGGCGACGAGGAGGCGCTGCTCTAAGTCGGAGAGCTCCAACGTGGCGTATTTTCTCGTTCCTCTCGTCTCAAAATCTTCTCTCGTTGCAGCGAGGAGAGAGCGAACCAAATCGCTCCGTTCGAAGACGAAGTCGTTATTTGGGCCGCGGTAGCCTCGGAAGCCATTTTGCTGCAATAGATTGGCTAGGGCGCGGAAGTCGGAGCTAAATGTTTGCGCCTGTTCCGACTCGGGAAATTGTTCGTAATTGCGGAGGATCTGGTCGATCCCTTTTGCGACGACATAAAGGGTGTGATTGGTCTCAGACGGAGAGTAGACGACGAGGCTGAGTGCTTTTTGTTCAAGAGGGAGGGCGTCGTAGGTTTTGGAGCCCACGATGTTGAGGTTTTTGAGGTCGGCGTGTTGCGGATGCCACATATTCTTCAAGACGGCGAAGGCCTGCTCTGCCTGGGTTTGCTCAATGGCTTCCAAGTTGAGAGCGAGAAAACCCGATGCGTTGGCGAGGTCATGGAAGGCGATCGAATAGGTGCCGTCGTGGGGCTGAATCGCCTCATTGGAGAAGCGGGTGATTTTGGCCACTTCATTCATCAGGGGCTGCTGCAGACGGGCAGGGTTAAAATCGGGGTGAAGTTTGAGGAGGATCTGATTGTTGGTCCAGTCGATGGTCAATTCGGAAAAGAGGGGGTTCCTATTGCCGATGACGAGGGTGCTATTCTCATTCAAAAATGTTTTGATCTCTGCGACGTTCCAGGCGTCTTGACCCGAAGCGAAGAGCGCCTCGTGCGCTTTCAGGTATTTCTCCGCGTTGATGAGAGTCATCTCTCTCTTTTCAAAACCCTCCTTTCCTTTGATGGCATCGCGCATCGAGTCAAAGGCGGAGATGAGAGATTGCACGACCTTAGAGCGGTCGGCGAAGGGGCCTTGGGTGAAGCTGGCGGCAAAACGATTGGAGACGGTTTTGTTCACTTCGGCCATTTCGGAGATGGAGAGGATCTGGGAGGCGAGCGTCTCTAAATAGCGCGGGTCGAGGGAGCTGACGGCAAAGGCCGCTTCTGAGGGGCCAGCCAGTGAATAGGCGACTTGAGCAGCTCGGTCGATGATGAGGTCGCGATAGAGGGGAGAATCTTTTTCGGCGAAGGAAAAGAATTTTTGATCGAGGTGGACCGCAATCTGTCTCTGGACGACGACCTCTTTGGTGCCCTGTTCTTGGGGGGCCAGGCTGAGTTGGGCTGGGACGAATGGAATGAGGGAGCCGGCGCGGGGGAAGAGTTTGCGGAATTTAGCGGCATCTTCGACTTTGGCGAAGGTGAGCACCCAATTTTGGCCGTCTGGGGTCATGGTTTGGGGTTTCAGTTGGATGAGGTCACAGTAGGAGGCGAGCCACTCCTTCGATTCTGTCTCGAGCTGATTGACCCTCTTTTCAATCGAAGAGGCGATTTCCTCAGCCTGCGTTTGGCTAATCGGGCTTTTCAGCGGTTTACAGTAAAAGAAGATGGTGGGAAGAATATTGTATATGGTCAGAGCGATGACCGCGAGAATTAAGAACAACTGCCATTTTTTCTGCTTCACGATGGAACCTTAAGTCTGTGATTGAAAAAAGATACCCGAAGAGGTCGATGTTGTCTAGATGGTAAGTGTTTATTTATTGAAGAATCTAAAAAAAAGTTCCCGCGATATGCTCCTTTCGCTATGATTGACCCAATTTAAAAGGGAAGTATGTCCAAGAATAGGTCTGCCATTGCAGTCGTTGGAATGCAGTGGGGCGATGAGGGAAAAGGGAAGGTTATCGATCTGCTCTCTGAAAATGCCCAACATATAGCTAGGGCGCAGGGGGGAAATAACGCTGGCCACACGATCGTAGTCAAAGGAAAAGAGTTCCGCTTCCACTTGATCCCCTCCGGTATTCTCTATCCCCACACGAAGTGTTATATCGGTGGCGGTACCGTCATCGACCCAGCCTCGATTCTGGCCGAAATGGGTGAGTTAACCAAGCACGGAATCGATCATGTAAAGCGGCTTTACATTTCAGTTTACGCTCACATTGTGCTCCCTTACCACCGTTTGATCGACCAACTTTCTGAAAAGGAAAAAGGGGCTGGATCGATCGGGACAACAGGGAGGGGGATTGGCCCTTGCTATACAGATAAGGTAAACCGCTGTGGCATCCGGTTGGCCGATTTGTTACATCCCGAATCGTTCCGTTCCAAATTGCAGGCCGCCCTCGTTGTCAAAAATCGGGAATTGGAGACCTTTTTCGGCCAACGGCCGTTGGAGTGGGAGCCGATTTTTGAAGAATACCAGGGTTACGCGAAGAGATTGGCCCCGTATGCGGCTCCCGTTGAAGAGCTCCTCTACGCCGCCTCGAAGAAGAAGGAGAGAATTCTCTTCGAAGGGGCCCAAGGCGCCCTCCTCGATATCACTTTCGGGACCTACCCTTTCGTCACCTCCTCCTGCACCCTATCGGGCGGGGTTTGCGCGGGTCTCGGATTGGGGCCTTCCAAGGTGGACGAGGCGGTGGGAGTGACGAAGGCTTACACGACTCGGGTGGGCAAAGGGCCTTTCCCGACCGAGCTGTCTGAGACCGAGCAGCCCCTTTTCCCCGACCATACGCTATCGCGAGAGGTGGGGACGACCACGGGGCGCAAGCGGAGAATGGGTTGGTTTGACGCCTTTCTCTTGAAGCATACCATTTGTTTAAATGGGGCCGATTCGCTGGCCCTGATGAAGCTCGACATTCTCGATGGACTGGATGAGATCAAGATTTGCACGGGGTATAAACACTGTAAAGTATTTCCTGCTACAATGGATGAGCTGAGCAGGGCGGTCCCGATCTATGAGACCCATCCCGGCTGGAAGCAATCGACGCGCGATGTGCAAATTTACGACGATCTGCCGGCGCGCGCCAAGGCCTATGTGCGTCGCATTGAGGAGCTGTGTGAGCTACCCATTTCAATGATTTCCACTGGACCCGAGAGAGAGAAGACTCTTTGGCTAGACAGATTTTTTAATGAGTGATGAAATGACTGCCCGTTCGCTAATGTATTTCTCAACAGAAGATCTCTCGCAAATCAACCCCCTTTCTATTCCGAAACACATCGCGATCATCATGGATGGGAACCGGCGTTGGGCGAAGCAGAGAGATCTCCTCCCCACGATGGGGCATTTGCAGGGGGCTGAGGTATTGACAGAAGTCATCCGCGCAGCTACAGATCTGGGGGTCAAGACTGTAACGGTTTTCGCCTTTTCGACCGAAAATTGGGGCAGGCCTCAGTGCGAAGTGGAAGACGTGATGAATATTTTTGAGCTCTATCTCATGCGCAAAAAAGAGCACATGATTAAGGATGGAGTTCGCCTCGATGCGATTGGCGATTTGAGCCGTTTGCCCGAGCGCGTGTTGAGCGCATTCCATCAGACAAAAAAGGCGACAGAACAGTGCGACCGAATCAATCTCGTCTTGGCGCTCAATTATGGCGGCAGAGATGAGATTCGACGCGCCATAGTCAAAATGATTGAGGAGAAAGTTCGCCCTGAAGAGGTCACAGAGGAGTTGATCGGCAAGTACCTGGATACGTGCCGGTTTGGAGATCCCGATCTCTTGATTCGGACGAGTGGGGAAATGAGGGTCAGCAATTTTCTTTTGTGGCAGATTTCCTATGCTGAAATCATCAGCACCAGCGTCCTTTGGCCCGATTTCTCTCCCAAACATCTATTTGAAGCGGTCCTTACATTTCAAAAGCGCAACCGACGTATAGGAGGATAGGCATGAGTGATTTATATCGTAGGGTGGTCGTTGCTCTGATTTTGATTGGAGTGGTCATCGCCTTCCTCTTTTTTGCCTTCCATCCTCTCTTGCAGTACGTCGTTGTGGGTTGCGTGGCCCTCACCGCTTCCGTGGCCATTTGGGAATATGAGAAGTTTGCCAAAGCAAAGGGAGGGCGGATGATTTTGCCCGTGCTCATCGGGCTCACCTTTGCTGAAGTGCTCTCTTTTTTCTTCTCCGCCGAATACGTCTCAATGCAGAGCGCGCCGTTCATCGTCTTTTTAATCGGGTTCCTCATCCTGTTCGCGCTCCATTTTGGGGAAAAAGATGGCGCGATCGTCGATTTGGCCGTCTCCTCTTTTGGACTTCTCTACATCGCTGTCCCGATGGGCATGATTTTGGGAATTCTCTATCTGCACGGGGTCGATGGGAGATGGTGGGTCGCCTACCTGCTCGTAGTGACCAAAATCACCGATATTGGGGCCTATTTTGCAGGGAGCCTTTGGGGGCGCCGCAAACTAGCGCCTACGATCAGTCCCAAAAAGACGATTGAGGGGGCCATTTTTGGACTGGTTTGTGCGATGGCTGCGAGTTTGGTTTTCAGCCTCTTGAGCGATTATGCCGGTCCCTTCCACCTCAGCACTTTTGAGTGGCTCTGCCTCGGTTTCATATTAGGGCTGGTCGGCCAATTTGGCGATCTCTCCGAATCGCTCCTCAAACGAGATGCGAATAAAAAGGATAGCAATGCCCTTCCGGGACTCGGCGGAATCCTCGATCTGGTCGATTCGATCCTTTTCAACGCGACGATCATCTTCATTTATCTGCACTACATAAAACTATGATTATTACGATTGATGGACCATCGGGCACGGGAAAGTCTACAGTGGCAAAAGGGGTTGCGAAGCGGCTGGGCTTCACCTTTTTTGATACGGGGGCCATGTACCGCTCCTTTGCGTGGTTGATCGTAAGAGAGGGGGTCGACCCTTCAGATGCAGCCAAAATAGAGGAGCTCCTTCCCCACTTCCACTATGAAATCCGCACCTGCAAAGATGGGGAGAGGCACTATTTTGTCCAGGGCACCGATGTCTCTAAAGAGATCCGGACGCAGTCTATCACCAACGTCTCCTCTCAAATCGCCGTCTATCCCGAAGTGCGGAAGGCCATGGTCAAGATCCAGAGAAAGTTTGGCCACGCCGTCGATGCCGTTTTTGAGGGGCGCGATATGGGAACCGTCGTCTTCCCCGATGCCGACCTGAAGATTTTTCTCACTGCAGACGCCAACGTGCGCGCTGGGAGGCGCTATCGGGAACTCCTGCAAAAGTTTCCCGATCTCTCCATGACGCAGAGTGAAATTCTCAAAGAGATCGAAGAGAGAGATAAAACGGATTCGACCCGCGCAGCTTCTCCCCTCAAACAGGCAGCGGACGCGATTCTGATCGACACGTCGCGTCTGACTGCGCAGCAAGTGATCGATAAAATCGTCAAGCTCAGACCCAAAAGGCGCTTTCCAAAGATGAAGCTCCCCTATCGGGTCGCCTATTTTTTCGCCCGCATCTTTTTTAAGTGTTGCTTTCGCCTTCGCATCTATGGCCTTGAGCATTTTCGCCCTGGCGCTGCCATCATTGCGGCGAATCACACCTCCTATTACGACCCACCCGTCCTCTCCATTTCTTGTCCTGAGGAGGTCCATTTTCTCGCTCGGGGATCCCTTTTTGACGTACCCCTTCTGGGCAGGCTTATCCGCCTTCTCAATTCCCATCCTGTGGAGCGGAGCGCTTCAGATACCCAGACGCTGAGAGCCATGATTGCGCTCCTCTCAAAGGGGAAAAAGCTCATCCTCTTTCCCGAAGGGAGGCGCTCTCCAGATGGGAAGCTGCGCTCCTTCGAACGGGGTCTCGCATTTCTTGTCCAGAAAGCCCATTGCAGAGTGATCCCCGCCTACATTCAGGGCACCTTTGAAGCTTGGCCCCGCGGAGGAAAAATCCCCAAGTTATTTGGCAAAATGACTGTGGTTTTCGGCACGTCGATCGAGTGGGAAGAGACTTTGGATAAGAAAGTGGCTCAAGAGAGGGTCATGACGCAGACCGAAACATCGATCCGCCGCCTGAAAGAGTGGCTTGACGCCGGCGCTCACGGCACCCCACCATAAGCCATTTGAAAAGATTTGCGGCCAAGAGGAGTCGAACCTCCACCGAGTTGCCCCGACTAGAACCTGAATCTAGCGCGTCTGCCAGTTCCGCCATGGCCGCAAAATATGGAGCCATTATAAATTCATTGGCGATTCTTTGTCATTTGGAAAAAAAATCTATTCGCAGTAAACTGGGAGAAAAATAGAGGTGCACCATGTCTGAGAAGGGTCTGATTAAACATTTTACTGACAACGAGTTCGATAGTGAGATCAAAAAAGGGGTCACCCTGGTCGACTTCCACGCGAATTGGTGCGGTCCCTGCCGTACGCTCGCGCCCATTCTGGAGCAGGTAGCGAAGGATGTGAAGGGGAAGGCCATCATCGGCAAGATCGATATAGACAATGAGCAGAAAACGGCTGCCCACTTCCAAATCACTTCAGTGCCCACCATGATCCTGTTTAAAAATGGGAAAGAAGTGGGACGTCTTGTGGGCTTGCGCACCGCAGATGCAGTGAAGGACTTTATCCAGTCGGCAATGTGAGCCAATTTTTAGGTTTTGCCATCTTTTTAGTCATCGCCGCCAGCTTTGCTCTCCACGCTGGAGTAGAGCTCCCTTCTTATCTCGATTGGATCGGCGCGTTGCCGGGCGATATGGTGATCAAGAAGGGGGATGCGACTTTCTACGTCCCGGCGACTTCTTCTCTACTCATCAGCGCCTGTTTCTCTCTGATCCTCTCTTTTTTCTCCCGAAAAGGGAACTGAGTCTGTCTGAGGGCTTCGTAAAGGACGATGGCGGCGCTATTGGCGAGGTTGAGACAGCGGGCTTCTGGCGCCATGGGAATGGTAAAAAAGCGATCTCCCCATTTTTCTCCATATTTTGGCGGTAGGCCAGCCGTTTCTGATCCGAAGATCAAAAGCGATGAGGCTTCGTAGTTTGCGTCTGTGTAAAGCCGCTTGCTCTTGCTGGAGAAAAAGAAGAAAGAGCGGCTGGTTTCCAGGTAGGCGTCGAGATCGTCGATCTCCTCCACGTCGACCCCTTCCCAATAATCGAGGCCGGCCCGTTTTAGGTGGCGGCTTTGCGTGCTGAAGCCGAGCGGGCGCACCAAGACAAGCCCACTTCGAGTTGCGGAGCAAGTGCGGACAATATTACCGGTATTTTGCGGAATCTGGGGCTGGAAGAGAATGATTTTCATCGTCTTGGATTTGATCGCCATTCGATAGAGAGTCGACCCTTTCGAGATCGCTCTCCACAGTGGTTGTGATTTTTTCTTCTTGTAGGTTGGCGATTGCCTGAACACATTCGTCGTCGTTGAGGGGAGAATTTTTTCCTTCCGACTCCTCTTTCAAACCTTTGACGATCGCTTCGAGATCGAAGTCGATTCCCAATTGCTCGAGATTTTTCCCAATGATATGCCCCATCGCCTCCGATATTTTTGCGACATCTGGCTCTTGAGAGAACGCCATCGCGGCAAAACAGATACAAATAACGGTTTTATGCATGGGATAACTCCTTTAATGCAGTCAAAAGATGGTCGAGCTTGACTTCTCGTTGCTCACGGGTTTGCAGGTTCTTTAGCTGCAGATGCCCCTTTTGCAACTCGTCGCTGCCGATGATCGCGCAGTAGACGGCTTCAGCGCGGACGGCGTTTTGAATGCCGGTCTGCATTTTTTTTGCATTGAGTTCGACTTCGGCGGCGATGTGGTGGTGGCGGCAATCGGTGGCGAGGGAAAAACACTTTTCGCGCGCCTCGTCGCCCATCGGAATGAAATAGATGAGGGGGCGCCCCGTTTTGGGAACGGAGACTTTCTGCGCAAGGAGGACTTGGATCACCCGCTCCAAGCCTGTGGCCCAGCCGACAGCGGGCAAATCGGGCCCGCCAAAGGTGGAGATGAGGCCGTCGAACCTGCCTCCTCCGCCAATCGTGTTCTGTGCGCCGAGGTCGGTCGTCATCACTTCAAAGACTGTTTTATTGTAATAATCCAACCCGCGGACGACTCTGTCGTCGATCACGTAGGGAATCCCGATCAGATCGAGGCATTGACACAGCTTTTGAAAGTGCTCCTTCGCAGCTGGCGTGAGGTGATTGAGAATCGAGGGAGCCTCTTTGACGATCTCTTTGTCTTTCGGATCTTTGGAGTCGAGAATGCGCAGTGGATTTTTCTCAAATCGGATCTGGCTTTCAGCGGAGAGTTCGCCAAAGCGGGGCTTCAAATAGGAGAGGAGAGCACTTCTAAAATTGTTCCGCGATTCGGGATCGCCTACCGTGTTGACGTGCACCTCGAGATTTTTCAAACCCACGCGCTTGTAGAATTCGCAGAGGAGATCGATCGCTTCGGCGTCTTGCTCGGGACCCGCGTTGCCGATCGCCTCGATGCCGAACTGGTGGTGCTGCCGGTAGCGTCCCGATTGGGGCCGTTCGTAGCGGAACATCGGGCCGATATAAAAGAATTTATGGACAGCGCCCAAATTGGCCAGGTTGTTCTCAATGAATGCGCGCATCACAGACGAGGTCCCCTCGGGCCGCAGCGTAACGGACCGCCCCCCTTTATCTTGGAAGGTGAACATCTCCTTCGTCACGATATCGGAGGTTTCGCCGACGCCTCGATCGAAAAGGCCGGTCATTTCGTAGATCGGAGTTCTGATTTCCCGATAGCCGTAGTCGGAGGCCACCTGCCGGATGATCGCCTCGACGTAGTGCCAAAGATCGGTCAGCCGCCAGCTCTCCTCCGTGCCATAAGGGATAATGTCAAAAGTCCCTTTCGGGATCTGGTGTTGCATAGTTGTGAGTGAGTATATCGAAGTGTTAATCAGCTTTCAAGAGAACTTGGTCAATTAGAGCGGTCCACTCGGTCAGCGCGCTCGCCGCTGGGTTCTTTTCGTGGTCACTATGGATTTTTTGGATCATCTCCATGTAGGGGAAAGGGATCCATTTTTGACCGGCATACTCGGAGAGGTAGTAGCCAAACGTGTGGACCTGGTGTTCGGGGAAGTGTTGAATTTTTTTTATCATGGCCTTGTAGGAGGCCGAGAGCTCCGAATCGCGCCCCAACGTGAGGGCGTCTTCTAGCACCCGCTGCCACAGTTTGGAGAGGTGGTTGAGAAACTGGATATCCTCGCTCCGGTCTTCTATTTTGAGGATCTCAAAAGCTGCCTTGAGAGACCTGAGACCCTCCACAACTCTGTTTTTGGATCCGGAGTGCGCCGGCGTCTCAATCAGCAGAGTGACGATTCTGCGGACGAGGCTGAGGAAGTAGGCGGCGAGAACCCATTTTTCTTTGGGAGGCTCATCGCCCCCCCACCCTTGTCTTTTTGCCTGCTGTTCCCGGTCGATAGCCTCGTTGCGGTACCGCTCGTAAGGGTCGGGCGGAGTCACGGGATTTTGATAGGAATCCATATATTCACATAGTAGACTAAAGACCTTTTTGTTGACAGAAGCGGATGTGATCATTACCCTTATTGATTTTTGCGACCACCCGGATTAGGAGGCCTCGTTGAGCATTCTAGACGTATTTAGACCAGCACCTCCCATTGCAGAGATCCAAGATCCTGAAGTGGTGAAAAAAACCTATCACTACTGGCGTCTGCGCACTTTTTATGCGATGTGGGCTGGCTATGCGTTTTTCTATTTCACCCGGAAAAGTTTTACGTTTGCTATGCCGATTATGCAGAGCGAACTCGGCATGGGCAAGTTCGAGCTCGGCACTTTGGGCACCATCCTTTACATCAGCTATGGCGCCAGCAAATTCCTCAGCGGCATCTTGGGCGACAAGTCCAATCCCCGCTACTTCATGTCGATCGGCCTCATCATGACCGGCATTTTCAATCTCCTCTTTGGCATGTCCTCATTTTTCTGGGCCTTTGCCATTTTTTGGGGACTCAACGGATGGTTTCAAGGGTGGGGTTGGCCCGGATGTGCGAAACTCCTGACGCACTGGTATTCTCACACGGAAAGGGGACGGTGGTGGAGTATCTGGAACACCTCTCACAACATCGGCGGGGCGCTGATCCCCATCATCGGCGCTGCCTGCGCAGAATATTTCGGTTGGCGCTATGCGATGTTCACGCCCGGCATCATCTGTATCTTTGCCGGCTTTTTCGTCATGAACCGGCTTAGAGACACGCCCCAATCGCTTGGCCTGCCGCCGATTGAGAAATTCCGCAACGACTATCCAAATACTGGCTCCAGAAAAGAGAAGAGCGACATTTCTTCTCGGGAACTTCTCTGGGAATACATCCTCACCAACAAGTATATTTGGCTTCTTGCCGTTGGCTATTTCCTCATCTACGTCATTCGGACCGCCATCAATGACTGGAGCATGCTCTATCTGATGGAAGTGAAGCACTACACCAATATACAAGCGGGTCTCTGTGTTTGTTGGTTTGAAGTGGGCGGTTTTTTTGGCAGTCTCTTTGCTGGCTGGTCTTCAGACATCGTGTTTAAGGGGAGGCGGAACCCGATCAATGTGCTCTTTACCGTTGTCATCCTCTTTCTCCTCTTCGCCTTCAAGGTGGTCAACTATCCGTGGCCCGTCCTCGATGCGGCCTTTATTTTCCTCTTTGGCTTCTTTATCTTTGGCCCCCAGATGCTTATCGGGATGGCCGCGGCAGAAATGTCCCACAAAAAGGCCGCCGCTACTGCCACCGGCTTTGTCGGCTGTTTTGCCTACCTCGGTGCCGCCGCTGCAGGCGGCCCCCTCGGCGCCATCACCAACGCCTGGGGCTGGGACAGCTATCTCCTCACTCTCTTCATTTGCGGCCTTCTGGGCGCCCTCACGCTCCTTCCCCTCTGGTCGATCAAAACCAATCCCAAAGAAGACCCAAAACAAGCTACCTCTACAGGTTAGTGGGGTATATCCCCGTATTCTTGCGTCTAAATATTAATAGTCGTTTTTAGGCATCGTTGCACAGTCCGATATGACATAACCGCTTGATAATGAACGGTTTAATAACCACCGAGGACACCGAGAGCACCGAGAAATTATGAAAGAGGCGCCCCATCTCGGTGTTCTCGGTGGTTCAATTTTAATGCTTTACGCATAAATCTGTTTATGCAACAAAGTTATATCTTTAATTGATATTTATATTAAATATTTGTATAATAGTTGCAAATAAAATCAACATAATAAGGACTTTGTATGGCGCCTGTCGCATTAAGCACGGTTAAATTGGAGGGTGGACAACTTCAGTCGGAGTGCTTGATTTGTCGCGGATCTTTCGCGGATCGTGGCATTCGTACGCAGGATGACATGTCTTTTTTACCGTTCCGAGTCAGGTACGTTGTGGCACACGAACAGGAGGAAGGGAGGGTGAGTGAGGTTGAACGGGTTCGTCGACAAGGTATTGCGAGATTAGAAATAGCTCCAGAGGCCTTTCCGGTACACGAGGACTCCTATTATCGATTGTATAGGCATGACCTGGCC
>DATIIR010000092.1:0-1795 GCA_035479435.1 Chlamydiales bacterium | reverse complement strand
CGAGGTTGTCGAAACTGTGCCTGTGGAAATGAGCGTCTGGCCACCGTAAGTATTTTGGGTGGGCCCGCTCAAGGTCCAGGTGCCCGAGCCCTGCTTGACGATCGATCCGGTAGCTCCTGTGATGATCCCTGAAAAGTTCGTACTTGTATTATCCCCTCCCAAAGAGAGCTGGGCAGCTCCTAAAGACACCGTCCCTGATCCGAGGAGAGATCCGATGGTTTGGTTATTGCCATTCAAGGTGAGGTTCGAGGAGAGGCTTACTTGCGAAGAGGGGGATAAAATGTTCATCGAAGTGGTCGAAACCGTGCCCGTAGAAATGAGCGTCTGGCCGCCATAAGTATTTTGGGTAGATCCGCTCAAGGTCCAGGTGCCCGATCCCTGCTTGACGATCGATCCGGTAGCTCCTGTGATGATCCCTGAAAAGTTCGTGCTTGTATTATCCCCTCCCAAAAAGAGCTGGGCGGCTCCTAAAGACACCGTCCCTGATCCGAGGAGAGATCCGATGGTTTGGTTATTGTCATTCAAGGTGAGGTTCGAGGAGAGGCTTACTTGCGATGCAGAAGATAAGATGTTGGCCGAGGCTGTCGAAACCGTGCCCGCAGAAATGAGCGTCTGGCCGCCATAGGTATTTTGGGTAGATCCGCTCAAGGTCCAAGTGCCCGAGCCCTGCTTGACGATCGATCCGGTAGCTCCTGTGATGATCCCTGAAAAATCTGTGCTTGTATTATCTCCTCCAAGAGAAAGTTGAGCAGCGCCAAGAGATGCCGTGCCTGATCCGAGGAGAGACCCGATGGTTTGATTATTGCCATTTAAAATGAGGTTCGAGGAGAGGTTTACTTGCGAAGAGGCGGAGAGGACGTTTACCGCCGTTGTCGCAAGAGTTCCCGAGGAAATGGTTGTTTGCCCTCCGTAAGTGCTTGGCGCAGTCCCGCTGAAGGTGAGTGTTCCCGTGTCTATTTTGTGAAGAGATCCGGTAGCGCCCGAGATGACTCCCGGGTACGTGAGGGTATTGCCTGTCGGCACATCTACTGAAAGGGTGATGCCTGAAGCGATACTAATAGGCCTTGCGGATGTCGTGATGCTTGTAGTGGTTTGTAAAGTAGAGCTGCCGGTTGTGCTGATGGATGTGCTCGCCGTTCCCAAAGACGCGTCGCTATTGATGATGATGGTGCCGTTGCTTAAGGTGGTGCCGCCGCCATAGGTATTTGAACCAGATAAGGTAAAAGCTCCTGTCCCTTGTTTAATGATCGATCCGGTAGCACCAGAAATTACCCCTGCGAATGTCGTGCTGGTATTATCGGAGCCGGTACTCAAAGCAGCTGATCCCAGTGAGACATTGCCCCCAGTGGCGCCGCCTCCGACAAGCGATCCGATCGTTTGGCTGAAATTATTCAGATTTAAGATGACGCCTGAGGTATTTGCCAGATTGTGTTGAGAGCTTGCGGAGAATGTATTCGTAGCCCCGCCAGTCAGGCTTCCTTGATTCAATTGGGTGGTGCCGCTGTAAGTATTATTCGTTCCAGATAGCGTCATGGAACTCGCGCTATTTCCAGTGAGTGTAAGGGAGCCTGTGCCCGTAATTGAGCCGCCATAGGTCGTCGTGACAGCATTGGAGCCAGTTGTCAGGGTCGCCGATCCTAAAGAGACATTGCCCCCAGTGGCGCCGCCTCCAGCCAATGATCCGATCGTTTGATTGAAATTATTCAGATTTAAAGTAACGCCCGAGGTATTTGCCAGATTGTGTTGAGAGCTTGCGGAAAAGGCGTTCGTAGCCCCGCCAATCAGGCTTCCTTGA
>DATIIR010000091.1:0-20898 GCA_035479435.1 Chlamydiales bacterium | reverse complement strand
GGTAAAGATCTATCGCTGCTCTGTCAGTAGAGACAAGTTGCAACCGCAAAAAGATGGTCCCTTCGATCCGGCGGCAGTGCAACATCTCCGCGATCACATACGCCTCTTCAGAGCGAATGGGATCGATCTCAGAGTGACCTTAAGCCACTTTGCTGAGCCGCTCTATTTTAGCTGGGATCGAGCTGGAGATGTCGCTGGTTTTGTCGACTTTGCCGAGCGGGTCTCTGAGATTCTCTACGAAGAGGGCGTGCGCACGATTGTTACGATTAACGAACCAACTGTCGTCGCCTTCCAAGGCTGGGTCATGGGTATGTTCCCGCCGTATAAGAAGCTCGATTTCGAAACGTCTGCCAAGGTGATTGAGAACATGATGCGGGCGCATGATCAGATCTACACGAGACTGAAGGCGCGCCATGCAGATTTCCAGGTGGGTTTTAGCCACGATCCGATCGAGTTTAGCCCTTACCATAAAAAGCATCCTCTCTGGGCTCCGGTAGAGAAGGGCGTTTGCCATGTTCTTACTGAAGTTAATGGAGGCGCGTTCGATCGGATGATGGAGACAGGGGAGTTTGAGCTAAGAGTTCCTTTCCTTTGTAATTACTCGTTCAAATTGCCTAGAAAGCCGCCGATGGACTTTTTTGGCCTCCAGTTCTACACTCGTCCGCTCGTCCAGATTTCCCTCTGTGGCGCTGGCTCTGTGAGCCGTGTCCCAGGTGAGAAAATTACCTCCTATGAATATAGGCAATATCCGCAGGGGATCGTCTCTGCTCTAGGAAAGTACGGCAAATTGAAAACTCCCACTGGACAGCCGGTAAAGATTAAAATCACCGAAGTGGGCATTGATCGGGGCATTAATAGAGATGAGACCGACGCGCAGCGGATCGCCTATTTTGACAGGATCAACCAGGCTGTTAAGTTTGCCAAAGACCATGGGGTCGAAGTCGACGAGATAGATTATTGGACTCTGATCGACAATTCCGAGTGGTATAAGCGGTGGGGTGTCCGATTTGGGTTCTACAAGTTTGATCCGGCAACGGGAGCGATTGAAAGGCTTCCCCTGGCCCGTTGGGTGGCAGACAGAGTGGCCGCGCGCAATCGGGCTCTGCCCCAGCCTGCCGCCGCCCCAGCCGCCTAATAGAGAAAGCCGCAGTGGAATAGCGGGATTTCGTTTTTGAAGGGATGCAAAATGTCGTCTTTCACTAGATAGGCGGGTAGGTGAGCGCCTTTTAGTTGTCTCGTCGTTTTGCTCCTCCCTCCGATCTCGAACAGCGCGTCGCGAGTACGATAGTCTACTTTGTCTGAACAGAATACGGGAATCTCGGCGTTCTGTAGGGACTGAATGAAAAACAGTTCTCGCTCGGTTCCTTTCAAAATGGGTTGCCCTAGATACTGCTGCATCGTGTGCATCAATGTCGTGTTATTTAGCAGGAACTTCGAGGGTTTCCTTAAACCTGCGCCCCCTCCCTCATAGGGGTGCAATTCTCGTATCAAACCAACAGCAGCTAAAATAGATAAGTAGTGCTGTGTCGTTTTGTGATCAATACTCAAATTCTGAGATAAATTGTGAATATTCACTTCTCCTGGAGGGATTGAGGCTAAATAGGTGAGTATCTTTTTGAAATGCTGCAGATTTGAAGTTTTGAGGTTATAGAAGTTGGCGATATCTTCGGTGATTGTCTTCTCGATGATGCGGGAGACCTTTTCATGATAGGAATGGGGATCTTCAAAGACAAACGGATAATACCCTTGTGTTAAATAGGTCTCGAAATAGGTCAGAATTTTGGGGAGCTCTGGCACAGCAGCACCTTGCAGCAACTCTTGGAAGGTGCAGGGCGCTAAATGCAATTTCTGGGAAAAATTCAGGTATTCTCTAAAAGAGAGTCCCTGGAGTCGGTAAAGCTTAGCTCGTCTCGATAGGTCATGGCTTCCCGCTACCAAATCGAGCATAGAGCTGCCCGAAAAGACAATTTTCAGGGAAGGGAATGAGTCGTAGATGTTTTTCAACTCTTGGTCCCAGCCCTGATATTTGTGGATTTCATCGATGAAAATGATCTTATACCCTTCTTTGAGGTGGAGATCGCTAACGAATTCGAGGAGCTTGGATTGCTGGAAATAGACAATATCTGCGGAGAAATAGAAGGTCTCTTTGTCTCTCATGAGCTCATTTTTAATGTATTGCAGCAGGAGCGTTGTCTTCCCGACTCCCCGAGGGCCAACAAGTCCTGTGAGTCGGTTCCTCAGCTGAAACTGTGGATAGAGATACCGGGTTGGCAGGGTCGGCAATTCGTCGATCAGACGGTGAAACGTCTCAGTGATAAAACGGAACATTTGGACTGCACTCCCAAAATATGGCCTTTAATTTGGAGTATACTCCAAAAATGAAGATAAAGTCTACGGTTAAATCGTAAGTGTTTGATTATATGTGTGTTAGGACATATGGCAGGATGCCCCCTTGCTCGTAGTAGTCGATTTCGATGGGGGTGTTGAGGCAGGTGGTGAGGCGGGCCTTTTTGGTGCCAAATTCGAGGATCACCTCTTGTTTTGGGGCGAGTTTTTGGGGTAGGTGGAGGGTAAAGGTTTCGGCGCCGGTGATGTGGAGGCTCGCCCACGATTCGCCGCCTTGAAATTGAAGGGGGAGGACTCCCATGCCGATGAGGTTGCTCCGGTGGATCCGCTCAAAGCTCTCTGCTACGACAGCTTTGACGCCGAGGAGCGAGGTGCCTTTCGCCGCCCAGTCGCGCGAGCTTCCCATCCCATAGTCTTTGCCCGCAAAAATAATGAGGGGTATGTTTTTGGCTTGGTATTTTTGAGAGGCATCGAAGATGGGCATGAGGGTCCCTTCGGGCATAAGGAGAGTAAAGCCCCCCTCTTTCCCTTTGGCCATTTTATTGAGGATGCGAACGTTGGCAAAGGTGCCGCGCATCATCACTTCGTGATTGCCCCGTCTGCTGCCGTATGAGTTGAAATCTTCTTCTTTCACTCCTTGAGAGAGGAGATAGCGCCCAGCTGGGGTGTCTGGCCCAAATGCGCCGGCAGGGGAGATGTGATCGGTGGTGACCGAATCGCCGAGGAGGGCGAGGGGTCTCATGTTGGAGAAGGTGGGGCGGGCCTGCTTTTCTAGGAAGGGGGGATTCCGGATGTAGGTGCTGGTGGGGTCCCAGGGATACCTGGCTCCTTTCTTAGGGGGGATCGTTTGCCAAACGGGGTTGTCCTTGAAGATGTTGGAGTACCGTTTTTTGAACATCTCAGGCTGGATTCCCTTTGCGATCGTCTCGTGGATCTCTTGGGAGGTGGGCCAAATGTCTTTGAGAAAGATCGGCTTGCCCTGCTTGTCGTGGCCCAAGGGCTCTTTGGCCATGTCGATATCGACTCTGCCGGCGATGGCGAAGGCGACGACGAGGGGCGGCGACATGAGGAAATTGGCTTTGACCGAGCCGTGGATGCGCGCTTCAAAGTTCCTGTTGCCGCTGAGGACGCTCGCGGTGATCAGGTCGTTATCTAGGATCGGATGTTCGATTTTGGGATCGAGGGGGCCGCTATTGCCGATGCAGGTGGTGCAACCGTAAGCGACGAGTTGGAATCCCAGCTTGTCGAGATACTTTTGTAGGTTGGTTTTCTGGAGATAGTCGGTGACGACGCGCGAGCCGGGGGCTAAGCTCGTCTTGACGAGGGGACTTATGGTGAGTCCTTTCTCGACTGCTTTTTTGGCGAGGAGGCCCGCGCCAATCATCACAAAGGGATTGCTGGTGTTGGTGCAACTGGTGATGGCGGCGATGACGACGGAGCCGTGTCCTATTTTGCCGTCGTAGGAGACCGCTTCAGAGTAGCCCGGAGGTGTGATGGCGTGGGTGATGGGGCGGTTGGTGAGCATCTCCTCTTCGCTCCAGATGGCTTTGGGCCCCTCGGGAGCCGTTGTTCCTCCCGAGTCGAGGGGCGTTTCGACGGCGAAGGAGCCTTTCGAGTGGAGATAGACCGTTTTCCCACACTCGGAGGGGGGCTTTTCATAGCCACCGGCCGAGACGGGGGCGGTGAGGAGTTCTCTAAATTTGCCTTTGAGATCGGAGAGGTTGATCCGGTCTTGGGGCCGTTTGGGGCCAGCGACGGAGGGGCAAAGCGATGAGAGATCGAGCTCGACCACCTTGGTGTAATCGATCTCCCCTTTGCGGGGGATGCCGAAGATCTTTTGCGCCTTCAAGTACTTTTCTACGAGCTCTATGTGCTTTTCGTCGCGCCCGGTCATGCGCAGATAGGCGAGCGTTTTTTCATCGGCGGGGAAAAAGCCCATCGTGGCGCCATATTCGGGGGACATGTTGCCGATGGTGGCTCGGTCTGCGACGGTTAAGCTGGCTGTTCCGGCTCCAAAAAATTCGACAAATTTCCCTACGACTTTCTCTTTGCGGAGGAGTTCAGTGACGCGGAGGGTGAGGTCGGTGGCGGTGACTCCTTCGGGCATTTCGCCATCGAGGTGGACGCCGATCACTTCGGGGGTTTGGAGCGAGACGGGTTGACCGAGCATGGCAGCTTCGGCCTCGATGCCGCCAACGCCCCATCCCACGACGCCGAGGCCGTTGATCATCGTCGTATGGGAGTCTGTACCGACGAGTGTGTCGAAGTAGAGAACCTTGTCTTTCTCGGTGACCACCGTAGCGATTTGTTCCAAGTTCACCTGGTGGCAAATCCCGATGCCGGGAGGAACGACCTTAAACGTCTTGAAGGCCTCTTGTCCCCATTTGAGGAACTCGTAGCGCTCTCGGTTGCGCTCTAGCTCGATTTCCAGGTTGAACAAGAAGGCGTCTGTAGTACCTGAGCGGTCGACTTGGACCGAGTGGTCGATGATGAGGTCGACGGGGACGAGTGGCTCGATTTTTTTGGGGTCGGCGACGACCTCCCGCATCGCGGCGAGATCGACCAGCAGGGGAACGCCTGTAAAATCTTGGAGCAGTACGCGGGCAACGCAGAAGGGGACATCAGATTCACCGGGTTTGTGCGCATTCCACTTCGCCAATCTCTGAACGTCCTCTTCTCGCACCTTTTTCCCATCGCAATTGCGCATGAGAGATTCGAGCATGATCCGGATCGAGACGGGGAGCCGCGTTGTCGGCCCCAGAAGGTCGGGCAACGAGTAGTAGGAGTATTCGCCAAGAGTTTTTTTCATCCAGTGGGCAATCTACCACTTCTCGGATAATTATTCAAATCGCCCAATACCTCTCTTGCGGCTGTTTTCGAACATCAGTTTAAAGATGCCAACAGAGGCTGCGAGGTAGATGGCGTTTAGGCCTAAGCTGGCCCAGAAGTAATGGAAGGGGAAGCGGTCGGTGGCGATGATGGAGCGCATCCCCTCGAAAATATAAGTGGTGGGGAGGCACCAGGAGATGATCTGCGCCCATTCGGGAAGGACGTGGACGGGATAGAAAACCGCGCTGAAAGGGGCGAAGACAAAGGCGGCCATCCACGCGATCATTTCGAGCCGATTTCCATAATTGATAATGAGGCTGGCTGAGAGGAAGCTGATGGACCAACCGAAAACGAGAAGGGAGGCGGCAAAGGGGAGGAAAAACCATCCCACATTGAAGATATTGAGGGAGAAGAGCAGGTAGACGAGGAGCGAGCCGAAGGCGATGGTGATCGCGATCTTGCAGAGGCCGAGGAGAATCATCCCGGCGACCCATTCGGAGATTTTTAGGGGCGTAGAGAAGAGATTGACGAGGTTGCGGTGCCAAAACTCCATCAGGAGACTGGTGGAAATATCGACGGAGCCCCGCCAGGTGATCTGCCAATAGATCAATCCGGTCATCAGAATCAGGGGAAGGTTGGGGACTTGGCCTTGCGATTGGATCCAGTAGGAGGTTAGACCCCAAATCAGGATGTCGACGAGGGGCCAATAGAAGAGATCGGAAAGCTGGTGGAGCCCCTTTTTTGAAACGTATAAGTAGCGATAAAAAACGCCTAATATGCGATACCAGCTCATTTTTTCCTCTCTGAGATTTTAATAAAATAATCGTCGAGGGAGGGCTCTTCGATTTGGATTTTGGCGTAGGAGACATCGGCTTTCATCAGGGCATTTAAGAAGGAGGGGATTTCTGCCTCTTGCAGGGAAAGTTGGATGACCCTGTGGTCGATTTGATAGACGAGGTTTCTGGCCTCAGCCAATGCGGCGGTCCGTTTCATACCATCGGTGATGGTGAGTCGGAGCTGGAAGGTGGAGACGCTTTTCGCTAAATTTCCCGGGAGGTCGTTCGCGATGATTTTCCCCTGTTTGAGAAAGATGGCCCGGTCGCAGATCTCGGAAACTTCGTCCATTTTATGGGAAGTGAAGAGGACCGAAATCCCCTTCTGGTCTCGCTGTTCCAGCAAGAATTTGCAAACGTCTCGAGAGATATCGGGGTCCAAGGAGGCGGTGGGTTCATCAAGCAGGACGATTTTCGGGTCGGTAAAGAAAGCTTTTACGAGCATCAGCCGGGTCATCTGACCTGCGGACAGAGAGGAGACAGTCTCTTTTCTCTTATCGAGGATTCCAAAGCGATCGAGAAGGGGAGTGGCCCTTTCTTTCGCGTTGGTGACTCCGTAGAGGAGCCCAAAATAGTTGAGGTTTTCATCGATGCTCAAAAGAGGGGGCAGGCTCGAGTAGGTACTGGCGAAAGAAACATGCTGCAGGATTTCCGATCTATGGCGAGGGAATTCCCTGCCAAAATAGGTGATCGATCCCGAGGTGGATGAGAGGAGTCCCAACAGCATTTGGATCGTGGTGGTTTTGCCGGAGCCATTGGGCCCCAAGAGTCCCAAGATCTCTCCCCGTTTCAATTCAAAGGAGATCCCATCGACAGCGGTAAACGGCTTTTTTGAGCCGTAGACCTTGGTAAGTTCTTTGATAATAAGTACGGGTTGTGTCATTTGAGTTCTCAGAGAAAAGAATGGGGCCTATTCTACTCCTGATCTCCCCAAAAAGTCAACCCTAGTTGGGTTGGGGGATGGAGGGGGTGAAGGTCTTCATGTCGGGGAGTTTGAAGTTTTTAGGGAAATCTTTGGGAGTCGTGGCGTACCAAGTAATGTTTTTGCCGAACATGAGTACCTTGCCGCGGACGATGAGATCGCCGTTCTGGGGCCACACCTCGCAATTGTAGACGTTCCCCTTGGTGGGGTCGAGGATTTTGCCTTTGAAGCTGATGCCGTTATCGTAGAGGTTATAGAGGATATCGAGCCCGCACATGTGGGGAGTGCCACTGATCCCTTCGGCCACCGCCTTGGGCTTGTAGATCGTGTCTCTCATCTCTCCATCTGTATCGTAGGTGCCGATGATGCGGCCGTAATAGACCCCTTCATGCTCATAGACGCCGAAGATGCATTGGGGCTTCCCGTTGTCGTCGAGACTTTTCCAAAATCCGCCGATGTCCTCAGTGGCAAAGAGGGAGCAAGAGAAAAGAAAGAGCGCAATCCATTTCATTCTGTTCTTTATAGTGACCCGTTTTACTACTTGTCAAGGAATTCGTAGCGTTTTAGGGCTGTTTTCCATTTCGCGATGTAGGTGGCGAGGTTGCCAAAATGGCCTGTTTGCAGGAGCTCAAAATAACTTCCCAGGTTCATTTTTTTGACGAGGGCCTGATTGAAAGCTCCCGATTCGTAGATGTAGGTCTCCTCCTTTAGAACATAAGCTGTCTCATCGACCAGTTTCATCCTCTTTAAAACATCGAAAATCTCCCGACTGTTCTTGAGGGTAGATTCCTTATGTGTCTGAACGACAATGAGATGTCTTCCCGTATCTTGCAGTCCGACAAAGGGGGTCAGATTCATGACCCGATTGATTCCATTTCCTACTTTTGATTGGTAACTGAAGCGGGGAGGGGTGGGATCTTGAATCAGGAGGTAGAGGTGGTAGTATTTCGACTTGTTGTAGGATTGCTTTGCATTTCCAGGTTGGATGACAAAACTGCTCATCGGCGTCACGATGAGTTTATGCGTGGTATAATCGCCCGCTTTTGTATGGACAGTGGCATTTTTTTGAACGGGATCGATGGTGGCAATCTCCAATGGCGTGTTGGTGAGTAATACAATGTCGGTGGCTCGGATCTGCCGCAGAAGATGATCGATCAGTTCATAGCAACCTTTGGAAAAATAGTAGCCGAGCTCGCTCTTTCCCGATGAAAATGGTTCTTGAGGGTTATCGTGAGATACAAAAGTGCAACCGGCATACTCTTCTAAAAACGCCTTCAGAGCCATATTGTTCCCAATCATGTGGCATCCGAGATCGACATTGGGGATTCCACAAATGTGGATCGATTTCCAGGCTCCTCCACATTCGGCCTCTTGTTCGAGGATTAGCACTTTCTTGCCCGAGTGGGACTGATAGAGCGCCTCAAAGAGGGAAAAGGGGCTTGTCCCTACGACAACGACATCGAAATCGACGGCGAAAAGAGATACGTGCACGATAAGGAATAGAAGAAAGCGCATAGTTATAAGTTCCTGTTATGAGAGGCGGTGGAATTTGGTGAAGAGGTGCAAAGCTCTTCCGATGAAAATCCCAGTCATTGCGCCTGAGATCAGGGCGTCAGCTACAAAGAGATGCGCTGCAGATCTAGGATGCATCTCGTAATTGAAGGCAAAGAAGTAGCGGATGAAGAAGAAGAGAATGGTGAGAACGAAGACCGACCAGGTCGGGGGGAGCAAAATCGTGTCGTGTTTGTAGATTTTAATGACCCACTTTCTGACCCAAAACCATCCGATGGCGATGCCTACTGCAAGACCAACGAACCAGTAGATAATGGGGAAAATGGGCCCCTTCAGGCGCTCGCCTAACCAGATGAGGTTTAAAATCATGAAGATAAAGGGGAGGAGAAATATGCGCTGGATGGAGATGGGACGGGGCTTTGTCGATTTCAAGCCAATCAGGAGGAGGCCGAAAAAAACAAAGTAAACCCACCAAGGGGACTTTTTTAGAATCTCAACGAGTAGATCCATTCTTCATCTCAAGCCATTTTTCCCGCGGACAGGTCTTTTCCCAATTCGCCCAATGGATCCGATACTCGGGCATTTCTTTCTCTTCCACCCAATGGAGGTGTTCTTCGTTTTGAACATAGTCGGGAAAGCGGATTCCATCGAGGTGGTCGATCTCGTGCTGGAAAATACGGGCCGTGTATCCCTCGAATTCTTGAGTCGAGACATCCCCGTTCCGATCGTAGGAGCGGACCACGATTTTCTTGGCTCGTGGGACAATCCCGCAGATACGCGATGTGGAGTAGCACCCTTCGCGCCAGAGCGCGATTTCATCCGACTTCCAAACGATCTCAGGGTCAATGTAGGCATCGATTTGGGGCGGAGGGGGCGATGAGTCCTTTGTAAAGACTCCTGTGGCAGCGGTGTCGACGAGGATGATCCGTTTCTGGATTCCGATTTGGGGAGCGGCGAGTCCTACGAGAATCGATTTGCTGCGGTCCTTAGTATTGCCATAGGCGAAATCGATCATCTGATCGATGATGGATTGGATCTCGTCCGATTGGATGTGGCAAGCGCAAACTTCATCTGCCCTCTGATTGAGGAGAGGATCTGTGGGAGGAAGGAGTAGTGTCATAGATAGTAGTAGGTTGATCATGGTAAAATATTGTATACTAAATCCTAAACTGTGCAAGATGTTTTCATGGAAAAGTATGTGGCCAATCTGATTGAGGCGCTCCATCCCTTTGGAGATGTACTCGAAGTGGGATTTACCGAAGCGTCCAATGAGATTGAGAAATACCATCCGAAGTCCCATACGATTATCGTTCCAGAGGTTGGCGATGCTCTCAAATGGGCTAAGAACCACCGAAACGTCAAAATCGTCGAGGACATTTGGCCGAACGCCCTATCCCAGCTGGGCGTTTTTGATACGGTCTATTTTGGCATCGATCCGCACGGCAGCCGCCTTTTTCAGAAAATGAGGCACATCCGCTATACGGATCACGACCTGGAGCTTTTCTGTCACGACTTTGGAGCTTTGGATAAGAAGCAAATCTCTCGATTCCTCGCTGAACTAGAACAAAACAATCAGATCACAGCGGAGCAGAAAGAGCGCATGGTCAAAAAACACCACTTGCCGAAGGAGAGCCCGCCCCCAGCCAAGAGATCGGATCAGATGCTCCAGTTTTTAAAGCGGTGTCTAGTGTCTCACATGAGGAAGGGGAGTCGATTTTCTTGTTATCTCGAAAGCGAGCTGGACGAACCCCAGTTTTTCGATGAGATTGTGGTCGATCCCAACCTCGATTGCCGGGAGCGGGGGCGGATTATCGTGATCGAGAAATTGGTTTAGATGAAAAAGATTTCAGTGAGGGAACAGGGGCTTGTCGGAACGCTTTTTTCCTCTGGGACACCCAAATCTGCCATCATCCTTTTAGGTGGTTCGAGCGGCGGGATCAACGAGTCTAGAGCCGAACGGCTCGCCGCCCACGGTTTTGCCGCCTTTGCCTTGGCCTATTTCGGCTGTGAGACTTTGCCTCCCACTTTGAATCGAATCCCCCTCGAATATTTCCAAAAGGCGATGCAGTGGATGCACGATTGGGAGGGGATAGAGAGGATTGGAATTTGGGGAGGATCTCGGGGGGCGGAAGCGTCGCTGATTTTGGGAACGTTATTTCCCGATCAGATCCAGGCCATTGCGGCTCACGTGCCTACGAGTGTCGTTTATGGAGCCATTGACGACCAGAGCGCGCCCGCGTGGACCTACCGTGGCGAGCCCATTGCTCCCAACGCGCCATTTATTGAGCCCAATGTCTCCAACACAGCATTGGGACTTGATCAGGAGACAGCCATCGCTCTCACGCCCTGTTTTCTCGGCGGCATGGAGGACAAGAATGCGTTTGCCCGGGCGGCGATTCCCGTGGAGAAGATCCGCTGCCCCCTTCTCTTGATCTCTGCGGAAGATGATCAGATGTGGCCTTCGACCATTTTTGCCAAGCAGATCGTCGAGCGTCTAAATGTTCACCGCTCTCCGATCCCCTGTACCCATCACTCCTATCCCCGTGTAGGCCACGCCCCGAGTGCTGGGACAGCGGGCCTACACCCCATCATCAAACGGTGGTTTACCTATGGCGGCAACCCCACGGACAACGAGGTAGCCGCCCACGATTGGTGGGACAAAACAATCGAATTCTTCCAAACGGATTGCGTTTAGCAACAGCAGCAAGAGGAGGTGGTGCAGGCCATCGCCATGTCGCTCGCTATCTCAATGAGGATCCCATTGAAATCGCGGACATAGGCAACCGTTTGCCCCCACGGCTTCTTCTCCGCCGCGGCCACAAGCTCGGCTCCCGAGTTCACCGCATGGGCCAAGGAACGGCTCACATCGCGCGCTGTAAAGGAAATTTCACACCCAGGCAATTCTTTAGGGGTAATCCTCTGGAAGCCTTTGGGAAGATTTTGCTTGGCAAGGGCTAGAGACGCAAAACCGAGAGAGGTCGCTCCCGTCTCGAGTTGCCCATATTGGCCCGTTGGATCGACAAACATTCTTTTTAAACCGAAAGCTTTTTCAAAAAAAGCGATGGTTTTTTCCACATCTTCAACGTAATAGATGACATTTCCCAACTTATTCATATAGACTCCGGTTAAAAAGAGGGGATTTTACCCCTTTTCAGACTTCCAATCAATAGGGGGGATTGCTATGCTGGGCGGCATGAGAATCGTACTTTTGGTCATTCTTGCCTTTGGCTCTCTGCAGGGGATGAACAAGGCAGCGCCTCCTCTCCTCGCCGAAAATACCGGCGTTCGGACCCTTCATTATGAAGACGCGGCGCGCCATCGTCCCGTTGTCGTAGAGCTCTGGTACCCCACCTCAAAACCGGGGCCGGCCGATCAGGTCGAACCCTCCGATGCCGTTTGGGTTCACCCGAAAGAAGTTCGCGATGTCCCTCTCGCCGATTCGGCGAAAAAATACCCTTTAATTGTCCTCTCCCACGGCCACGCCGGTGACCGGCGCAACTTCAGCTGGCTCGCCGAATCTCTGGTTCGGAACGGGTACGTGGTCGCATCTGTGGAACACCACGGCAACTCATGGCGCAGTTACAGCCCTCTTACCAGCCTCCGTTTCTGGGAGAGACCGCGCGATATCACTTTTGCCATCAGTCAACTCCTCAAAGAGCCAGCTCTAAAAGGAAAGCTCGATGCCAATCGCATCGGATTTGTCGGCTACTCTCTTGGCGGTATGACGGGTCTGGCGCTAGCTGGAGCCAAAGCGGAGAATGTGAAACAGGTGGTCCTTAAGCAGAGGGAAAATTTCAAGGAGATCGATCCGGAACTGATCGAAAAAGTCGATTTTACCGAGGCGCAAACCAGCTTTGCCGAGCCGCGCATCAGGGCGATGGTTCTCCTCTCACCAGCCACCTTTATCTACACTCCTCAATCATTAAAGAGCGTGAAAATTCCCGTGGCTCTTGTGGCATCGATTGGGGATGAAGTTCTCCCCTTTGAGGAACACGCGCTGAAGCTGATCACCAATCTGGTTCCGGCCAAGCTCAAAGTCTTCCATAAGAGAGTTTCTCACTACGTTTTCCTTCCGAAGGTTTCTGAAACGGGAATGACCGTGATCCGCGAAGAGATCCGAGCCGACTCGGTCGAGTCGGATCGATCGACAATCCACGGGGAAGTCGCCCAATTCACCTCTGATTTCTTCAAAGATCAATTAAAATAGATAAGGGATGATCTTGTAGGGCACCCGCTCGCAATATTTCTCCCAATGTTCCCCATATTTTTCAGCGCAGCGCTTGTCGTGGCGATAGGCGCGGTCGACGAGGAGAATGGTCAAGAAGAGGAGATAGAAATAGGGGAGAAAATGGGAGAAAAGGGCAGGAACGGACCAGAAAAAGGCCCCCATCAGTTCGGGGATATAGTGAAAATGTCTCGAAATACCCCACCATCCTGAAGTGAGAAGGAGGGTCTCTTTCGTCTCTCCATTTTGCGTTCGATAGGTGGCGTGGATCAGCGAAGGGGGGCGACGCCAGATCAGGCATGCGCCGTTTTTCGCCCTGATTTGTTGCCGCTGCCGGTCGGCCAGAAAATTGATCAAAATGCTGAGTGAGCCCGCGAGAAAAATGGCCGTGGCCCAAAAGGTCCCAAGATGAATGGGATGGTGGACGAGGTAGAGTGTCGGCGATGTGTAGATGCAGGGAAGCCAAACCAGGCACCCCCAACAGATCATAAATCCCGCCCGGTCATGCATGATATCGAGCGAGCGGAGATACCCGGTCTCCCAAAAGAAAAATTTGCCGATGTAAATGAGTTGGAGGGCCACCGCGACGACCATCGAATCGCTTAAAGAGTGGAGCTCCTCTTGCTTCGCCAGGTAGGAGAGGAGAATCAGAGACCAGCTCATCATCCCAAAGCGGCAATTGGTAAATTGCTTCACATCGAAGCCGCAGATGCGCGGATAGAGCTCAGTTCCCCAATAGTAATCAAAAAGGAAAGAGCCCGAGGCGCCCGAGTCGCTGCTCGAGGGGGCAAATCTCCCCTTAAAGTAGAGATAGAGGCAGAAGAGGAGGCTGAAACAGTTGAGAGCCCCCAAGATCTGTCCAAAATTGTCGTAGATAATGGTGGCCGAGAAGAGGTTGAGCCGAGTCGCTCCCAGAAAGGTGAAAAGCGTGATCAAAAAGCACAATAGCCCATTTGCCTTATAGAGGGGGACGTTGCCCTTGGGGGTGATGGGACCCGTGAAGGGTTTCCCCGGGACAACCCGCATCAAAAAAAGCTGAAAAGCGGCGAAGCAGGCGAGGATTTTCCAAGCTGTCGGGGTGCCCAGGAAGAGAGGTCCCCAAATCGAGGCGACCGTTGTGAGTAGCCCCTGTTGCCAGGCGATATGCCAGAATGTCTCAAACGATCCACCTAACACAGTCGCCGTGAACCAAAAGACGAAAACAGCTGGAGGACAAAGAGTTAGGAGTAATAAAGGCACGATAAAACGGCGGATAGTGGCTCTGAGATTTAGCGTCATTTTTCCTTCCTGGTATGTAACTCTGAGCCATATAGGAATTGAGGTTTTTTTTTCTATATCGGAAAAAGAGCGATTTGGTATGATGGCTCGCAAATCCTTGTGTTTAGGCGCAGGGGCCTTGGTAGATGACGATGTACAACATGACTATTTGTTCCATTTACGGAGCGAACAACGGCGCCACAGTGGCGACCGGCACGGTCGTGATGTGCATTGCCACATCGCACTAATGCCCACCTCGCCTGAACTTCAAAACAAAATCCAAAGATCCAAAAAGAAGCTCCGGCGGGGAGGATAGCAACCCGAAGGAGTCGATATGTCAGCAGTTCCGATAGATAAGCCGAAAAGCGTCGGTGTTTTCTCAACGGGCTTAGCCCTATTTTCCATGTTTTTTGGCGCAGGTAATTTGATTTTCCCTCTCATTGTGGGTCGCATGTCTGGTACTGAGACGCCCTTCGCCATCGTTGGCTTGGGGATTTCGGCGGTGATTTTCCCCTTTCTGGGGCTCATTGCGATGATGTTCTTTGGAGGCGATATCAAGGCCTTCTTGGCCCGAGTGGGGGTTTGGCCGGCGATGGCCCTTCTCTTCGTCCTCCAGATGGGGGTAGGCCCTTTAGGCGCCATGCCGCGGCTCGTCACGCTCATGCACGCGAGCATCAAGCCCTACTTCCCCAACCTTTCGATCATGCTTTTTAGCGTCGCGATCTGTGTCGTTATTTTTCTCTTAACGGTTCGCCCTCAGAGAATGGTTCACCTGTTGGGAGTTGTTTTAACGCCTTTACTTCTTTTGACGCTGGCGATTTTAGTTGTAGTGGGGTCGATCTATGCGCCCGAAGCGCAGCCGGTTTTCGAGGGGAGTGGCCACCACTTTGTGCAGGGGTTGAAGCTCGGTTACCAGACAACAGATCTGATCGGCGCCCTCCTTTTCTCGACGGTGATCTTGCCCCATCTTTCTCAGGGGACAGGGGACAGGCGTACTGTCTGGAAACGAATGACTTTAGCGAGTTTGATCGCATCGGGGCTTTTAATGGCCTCTTATATTGGTCTCTGCTGGATTTCAGCGCATCACAGCGGGGCATTTCCCGATGTAGCACCTGAAGATCTATTGCTGTGCATTGCGGTGAAGATCTTGGGCCCCTTTGGCGGTTTTGTATCGAGTGCGGCGGTCTTTCTCGCCTGCTTGACCACTGCGATTTCGCTGGCAGCTGTCTTTACGCACTATCTGCGCACCGAATGGACAAAAGGGAAAATGGGCAACACGCCTCTCTTAGCCCTGACGCTTGGCGTGACCGCAGCGGTCGCAAATCTCGGGTTTGGCGGGATCGTCAAATTTTGGGGACCTATGCTTGAAGTGCTCTACCCGGCCCTGATTGTCCTTTGCCTTTTAAACATTGCCCATAGTTTGTATCGGATCCAGCTCATCCAAGCCCCTGTTTTCTTCACGCTCGGATTTGCGATAGGTAACACCTTGACATTCTGAAAAGATAAATTTATGATCCCCCTTCTTGTTGTTTGAGAAGGGGGAGTTTCATGCGGGCAAGTTTTTTAGCTATTCTTTTCTGGGCGGTCCGTGGATTTGCCGCCTTCCATCTGACCTGGGGAGTCCCTGCGGTCAGTTTGGATAGCAATCCACCTATCGGAGATGCCGATGTCAATCCAACGGTTGCCATCGATCCTTCTGGAAACGCCGTAGCCACATGGGGCCGAACCAACGGGAACATGGCGGTCGAGGATGTCTGGGCAGCGAGTTATAATCACTCCTCGCGGATCTGGACAGGCGCAGTCAAAATCTCGGGCGGAGGAAACGCCTCTCTCCCAGCAGTCGCAATGGATGGAGCTGGCAACGCCATAGTCGTTTGGGAAGAGGGCTTTCCGACCCAAATTTTGTCCCGCGTCTTGAGCGCTGATGGTGTTTGGAGCCCTTCGCTCCAATCTGCCCCAACCCCTGTTTGCCGCTCTCTTTCCGCGCAAGAGTCTCCCCAAATTGTTGTCGACGCAAACGGCAACGCCGTCGCCATTTGGATGGAACTGCTTTCCAAGGCAAACCGCATCCAGTCGGCAAAAAAACCAGTGGGCTCTGATTGGGTTGCTCTAGGTCCCATTTCCTCCGGCGAGAACCATGCGGCGATCCATTTGCCCATTCCCCTAGCGATGAACGCTTCTGGCCAGGCTGTCGCTGTGTGGCAAGAGTCCAATCAGGGCGAACCACAAGTCCATGCGGCGCAATATATCAATGGCTCGTGGCGTAGCCCCCTTTTCATTTCTGCTGGTGAGAGCCCATCGGTTGCGATCGATGGCGATGGCAACGCCCTCTTTGCTTGGCAGCGGGGGAGTCAGATCGAGTCAAAGACACTGATTGGACGAAGCTTGTCGGAGACACCCCAACTCGTCTCCAATCCCCTGTTTCGAGCTCAACATCCGTGCGTGGGAGTCGATGACGCTGGCAATGGTGTCGTAGTGTTTGAGAGATTTGATGCCGCTGCCATGCACAAGTTTGTGGCAGGCGCAACTTTGCCATTTCAAGCAGCTACTTGGACTCGTCCTATCGATATCTCTGTGCCCAGCCCCGCCGAAGTCAGTGCCGCTGGATTTCCGAGACTTTGCCTAAACGCAATCGGGGACGGGGTGGTGATTTGGAAGGAATTCGACGGCAGCCACATTGTGATTCAGGGGGCGGGGTATTCATTGGGAACCTGGTCTTCCATCCGCACTCTCTCGTCGAATCGGGACAATTCGGGCTCCTCCCTTGCAGCCTACGATATGGGGGTCTCGCTCAATCTCGCCGGCAACATCATGGCCATTTGGCCTGAAGATCCGAGTGGCAGCAGCACCCACCACATCAAAACCGTACCTGGCACTGGCCTTGCGATCGCAGGCCCTCTACCGCCCGCCGTCGATAGAGCCAGCGTTCCCGTGGGAATCGGAGTTGGAAAGCAGGTCAAACACTGCTTCCCCGCGCATTCCGATTTCATCAACATTCTCGATTGGGAAGCGCCGCCAGGAAGCGTTGCTTGTTACAAAATCTATCGGGGAAATCTCTCCTCATTGATAGCGACTTCGAAGGAGCCCCATTATGAGGATCACTCCCGAGTCCCCGATGAGAAGACAACCTATCTGATCACCTCTGTGGATGACCATGATCACGAGAGCGGACCCATCGCCATCATCGTCCACCCGAAGTAATCAGAACAGAATGAACAAATTAACAACCACTGAGGACACCGAGAGCACCGAGAAATGATGAAAGGGGCGCCCTGCCTCGGTGTACTCAGTGTTCTCGGTGGTTAATTTTTAAGGGGCTCGATCAGAAGCGGATGCCGACGCCGAGTCCCATTGTGACGCCGCTCACGTTGACGTCGAAGTCTTCGCTGCTCAACTCATCCTCTTCCACTTTGAGTGTACTCAAGGAGTAGTCGGCGAAGAGATCGAAGAAGATGTTCCGGGCGTTATTTTTGAAATTGAAGAACGGAAAGAACCAAAGCCCCCCGTTAAAACCCCCACCCAGCCCAAATGCGTTATCAGCTTCCCTGATGAACGGGGTTCCGTTATGTTGAATCATCATGAAGAGCCTGGGTCCGGCTCCTGCATAAACTGCGACTGAATCGTGGAAGTAGTAGATCGCCTTCAGTCCCAATGTGATCGTCCCGAGCATGATCTTCATCTCATGATCTCCGCCGATCGATATTCCATCCTTTTGGAAGTAGCCGCCGTCGAGCCAGACAATGAGGGGGCCCCAAAACCTGCAACCCACCTCACCGCGCATAGTGAACCCACCCGTGTCATAGAACTCTCTCATCGACGATTCGGTGAAATAATAATATCCCGGTTTCAGTTCAAAATACCATCTAGGAGCGGGTTCGGGAACGCTTTCTTCCTTTTTTTCGCTCATGTTCATGGCGATGGGCTTCTCTTCTCTCTCATCGGCGGGCTCGCTCTCAACCGACTCGGTCAATTCTTCCTTCACCGGCTCGCCCTGCTCTTCCTTAACTGACTCGGTCAGCTCTTCTTTAACCGGTTCGCCCTGCTCTTCTTTAATCGACTCTGTCAGCTCTTCTTTCGCCGGTTCGTTCTGTTCTTCTTTAACTGACTCGGTCAGCTCCTCCTTGACAGGCTCACTGACCGGTTGCAGAACCTCGATGAGGGGATCCTTTGGAAGTAGTTCATCCTCTTTGGGTTGTTCTTGAGAGGAACAAATAACAGGGAGGGCAGTTAGCAGGAAAAAAATCGGAGTCGCTTTCATAGTGCAAGAACCTCTTGTGACCTCAAAACTATTCCACTCGAAAAAAATTGTCAAATCAGTTGATACACACAAACAACTTCAACAATCGGTTTCTGCCGGCGTCGGCAGCCACTGAATTTAGCCCAGGGTGCACCCCGCAGGGGAGGCGCCTGCATCGCTCAACTTGTTCAAGTTGAGCTGCTTCGGAGCCGGCTACGCCTGGTCCAAATTCAGGGCGCCTCCTTGGCATAATCCCGATTCTTGAAATTATTTGTGTGTAGAAAATTTTTGTTTTCAAAAAATTTTTAGAGGTTTACAATCTCCCCTCATTTTAAGAGGAGTAGGTTATGTCAGTCACTGGGTTGAGTCACCACCAATTACCGCCGCTTACGCGCCGTCTGTTCGAATGCGAACGAAAAGTAGCGAGCGAAGCGCTCCAAAACCGAACTGGGATCACATTTCAAGCGATCGTTATTTATATTGGCGTATCGTCATTTGCTCACGCGGAGGCCACGGCGCGGGCTGTGAAGTTGATATTTACACTCGCTATAGGGGCTATTTTTTCCCGTATCAACTACGAAGAATTGAGAAGGCAAAGGGATGAATGCGCTGCAGCGTATGAGGTGTGCTTCCGTTCTCTCATGGCCCCGTTCGATCAGGGGATGATCACCGGCTTCGAAAGGCCCGTCGCCCCCGCTCGTCCCGCCGCCCTACCCGCGCCAGTTCCTGCGGTTGCTGTTGTTCCAGCAGCTCCCCCCGCCCCGGCGCCAGAAGCTCCGATCAGAGGGCCTGTGCAGGAAGCCGCAGTGCCTCGCGCACCTACACCACCGCCCGTTCCTGTGGCGCCCCAAGCTGCTGCACCTGCTCTGCCACCGCCTCCTCAACCCGCAGCCGCACCTTTGCCAGCGCGCCCTCAGGCTCGTTTTAGTCGCACATTTGCATCTCCACCAGTTTTACCTCGGCATATACAGGAGATGGAAACCCGGATTGACGATTCCCATGAAGTCCAAAACAAACTGGAAGGGGAGACAAGGAGAGCAAATTTCGAAATATATAGTCCTAGCCACGAGAGGGGATTCCGTTATAGGAAAGCGGCTGAGGCTTATTTCTTGCGCGATTCTCGATGGGGGGTGACGTCCCAAAACATGGGTGTCTTGGACGTGGGCATGTGTCGATATGCTTCTGAACAATGCCCCGCAAAGGGGGAGCATGTCGCTCTGCAGTTTAATGTAAAAATGGGAAATTGTGAATATTCCGTAAAAGCATTCGGGATTTTTGATGCCCATTTTGGTCCCCTTGCTGCTCAATTTGTTAAGAACAACCTGCAAGAGGCCCTATCTCAGCTTTTACAGCATCACAATTCGGAAAGACTCACAGATCGGGGAGTGAGAAATGCTTTAAAGCTAGTCTTTGTAGAATTGAATAGACGGTTTCTGATCGAGAATTGCAATCTAAAGAATGAGGCTACCGGTGAGTACGTTGCTAACCAGGGAGCAACAGCCATTATGACCATGATTTTAGATAAAAAGGTGTGGACTGCGGGCATGGGTGGTGTTGCGATCTTATTTCGCGAGGGTAATGCGCTTTGTCTGAATAGAGAAGCAAAGCCAGGATCGGATGCGTTTGCAAAAGGAGTCGCTAAACGGGGAGGAACCATCCAAAATGGACTTGTCGAAGGAGAAGTTTCTACAACGAGGGGTATTGGATTTGCTTATCTGAATGGAGTTATCAGCAGTAGGCCGAAAGTCACGGTGAATATATCCGGCGGAGATCTGCTCTTGCTTTCTACAGAATTTTCTAAACGTTGTTCCCTTCAGGAACTTGTTCCAGTTTTGAATGCAACGAAGGGAATTTCCGCTCGGGAATTAGCTGCTAACTTAGTCTATTCGGTTCATCCTCCTGCGGAAGCATCAACACATGTTATTGTCGTAAGAGGTGACGAAGAAGAGAGTTATGTTCCGGTTGACCCGCCGCCGCCGAGCCCAACGCAAGCGCAACAGCAGTACTATGATGGAGCTAAGCCTGAGGAGCTCCAACGACATTTCCCTCCTGCATCTCCGCGCGCGAGTTTCCCTGACGTCGTGAGCGTGGGTGATGAAAAGTCTGTTAGAGGAGATGCAGTCGGTGAGGCCGCAGCGCCCGCAGGGCGTGGGTCTCCTGTTCTATCCGACTCTTATGTGCGCCTCACGGAAAAAGAGCTCAGAGGAAATTCAGAAGACAGTGAGGAATATTAGTGATTAGCTCTCCAGAAACCCGGCCCTTTTAGGGGCCGGGTAGTTCCTAAAGTGACTCCGATTTCAAGCCGCTGAATGTGGTGAGAACGCCGTGGCGGTTTGCCACAGCCGTTGAAGTGTTGTAAGTGTTCTTGTCAAAAGCCTCTATCAGATGGCAATCGATCATCCGGATCCCCCTTTCTCTCACGGGCAGAACAGTCCCATCGGGCATATTCCGCTTTACAAGAGAAACGAAGTCGAAGATCTTTCCACGGACCTTGTAGTCGGAGTCCCACTGGAGAGCCAACTGATCTGTATGTGTCGGTTCTTCGCCGCGGTAACTGGGGTGGAGGTATTCGGATAAAAAGGCCCCCTCCTTTGGGCTGTCGCGATATGCGTTGGTCCCTACCACAAATGTGGGCAAGACGCGCGTCTCCTTGGCCAATGCGTGGATGATCTCGGCAATTTGATTGACCCGGCTCTCTTCACACTCTTTTGCCGGGTTGAGTTCTGTCCCCATGAAG
>DATIIR010000090.1:0-5594 GCA_035479435.1 Chlamydiales bacterium | reverse complement strand
AGTCCTTTACTGCATCTCCTCCCCATAGCACTTGGGAAAAGAGGAGAAAACACCAACCTAAAATAGACGCGCGCATAGAAACCTCAGTTACACAATGTGGACATTACCGGGTGAAAAATTAACTTGTCAACTTCTAATTTTATAGCGAGCTTTGGGGCCTAGCTCTTCTTCAATTTCCAGGAGCCGGTTGTACTTTGCGATTCGCTCCGATCTACAGAGCGAGCCCGTTTTGATTTGGCCCGCGCTAAAGGCGACGGCAAGATCGGCAATGGTCGTGTCCTCTGTCTCGCCAGAACGGTGAGAAATAACGGTGCGGTAGTTGTGCTTTTTGGCCAGATGGATGGCCGCTGCAGTTTCGGTCAGCGTGCCGATCTGGTTCACCTTGATCAAGATGGCGTTGGCTACTCCCAAATCGATCGCTTTCTGAAGAAACCGGGTGTTGGTGACAAAGATATCGTCGCCGACAAGCTGGATCTTCTTGCCGAGCTTTTGAGTGAGCTGAACCCACCCATCCCAATCGTTTTGATCGAGTCCATCTTCAATGCTGTCGATCGGATATTTTTCTGTAAGTTGAGATAGATAGGCGATTTGCGCTTCGGTAAAGCGACCGCTGTAGGAGCCCTTTTTGTAGAACTCGGAGGCAGCTGGGTCGAGCGCAATAGTGAGGTCCTTCTTGGGGCGGTAGCCCGCTTTTTGGATGGCTTCCACAATGAGATCGAGGGCCTCTTCGTGGGAGGCAAGCCGGGGAGCAAAGCCCCCCTCGTCGCCGACGCCCGTGGAGAGGTGCCGCTTTTGCAAAATGGCCTTGAGGGCGTGGAAAGTCTCAGCGCCGTAGCGAAGCGCTTCGCGAAAAGTGGGCGCGCCAATGGGACGGATCATAAATTCTTGGAAGTCGAGCCCGTTGTCGGCGTGCATGCCGCCGTTGATCACATTCATCATTGGAGTGGGCAGGAGAGTAGCGTCGGGACCGCCGAGATACCGGTAGAGAGGTTGATGTTTGGCGGCAGCTGCGCACTTGGCAACGGCGAGCGAAATGCCGAGAAGGGCATTGGCGCCGAGGTGCCCCTTGTTCGGCGTGCCATCAAGGGCGATCATATCGTGGTCGATCGCCTGCTGATCGAAGATCGATTTGCCTTTCAGGCGGCTGTTGAGGGGACCATTGACGTTCGCGACTGCTTTGAGAACGCCTTTGCCGTTGTAGCGCTTGGGATCTTGATCGCGCAACTCAACCGCCTCGTGTTCGCCTGTTGAGGCGCCCGAGGGGACGGCCGCTTTACCCCAAAAGCCGTCGTTGGAACGAACGGTCACCTCAAGGGTGGGATTGCCCCGCGAATCGAGGATCTCTAGGGCATGGCAAGACTCAATCAGACTCATAGTTTTCTTTCCTTTTCGCACGATTGTCAGATCCCCCGATCGCTTCATCGAGCAAAGTGCGATACGATTCATAGCGAAGAGTGGAGATGCGCCCCTCTTTGAGGGCGAGTAAAACGCCGCAACCAGGCTCGGCAATGTGGTTACAGTCGGGATATCTGCAATCAAAGCCGATCAGATCGTGAAAATGGGCAATCACTTCTTCTTTTTGGAGCTTCCAAATACCAAAACTCTTGATGCCTGGCGTGTCGACGCAGTAGCCGCCACCGGGAAGAGAGAGGAGTTCCGCAGTCGTTGTCGTGTGGGTCCCTTTCGATGTCTTGTGTGTCAGTTCGCCGATTTTGATATTGAGCCCGTAACAGGCGTTGATGAGCGACGATTTGCCGACGCCCGATTGCCCTGAGAAAACCGATGTCTTATCCTTGAGGATCGCGCGCAGAGCGTCGAGGCCGATCCGCTCCGTTGTGCTAATGGAGAGGACCTTCAATCCGAGTTTCTCGTACGAGGCGATGAATTCTCGGTAGCGCTCTTGCTCTTCCGCTGGGGCCTCCTCGAGGAGATCGATTTTATTTACGACGATGATGGGATGGATGTTCCCCTTCTCCGCAGCGATCAGATAGCGATCGACAAGCGCGGGCTTCAGCTCTGGATTCACGACCGAAATAGAGATGATCGCCTGGTCGATATTCACCGCGATCAGCTGCTCTTTTCTTCCGCTGATATCGGTGCGGGCGAGAAAGGAATAGCGCTCTTCGATGTGGGAGATGGAGCCCTCTTCCGAGAAACGGACAAAATCGCCGACGGCGATGATGTTTTTTGCCTGCATCCGCTCCTTTTTCAAGAGCCCTTTGAGTGAGCAGAGATAGCGCGTCCCTTCGCAGTCGACCCAACTCCCTTCGCCACTGATTGCCACAACGCGCCCCCGCTTGAGAGTGGGATCGATCGGTTCGATCTCTTTTTTCACCTGGTCGGTTTTTTTGAACTTGGAGCGATCGGAAGTTTGCGCGTGCCTTCGCTGTTTACGCCACTGTTTCCGGTCTCTCGAGTGAAACGCCTCTTCATAATCGTGTTCGCGCGTCATTTTGACCTCATCGCATAAAGGAGAATGGCTCCCGAAGAGGCCACGTTGAGCGATTCCACTTCCTCACCCATCGGAATGGTGATCTTTTGGGCGATCGTTGAAGACCAGGAGCCAGGGCCGCGCCCCTCATGACTCAAAATCAGCGCCATCGGCGGCTTAAATTGGGCGTTTGGCAAAGCCTTTCCCTCCAAATCGGCGGTGAAAAAATGGACTTTCAATTGCGCGATCTCATCGGTTGTGAGGCGGGCGTAGGGAAGGCGAAAAGTAGCTCCCTTGGCTGCGCGGAGGGCTTTGTCGTTGAAGAGGTCGACGGTTCCCGGCGTTACAATCACCCCTTCCCATTGGAGGGCGAGGGCGGTGCGCAAGAGGGTGCCCAGATTGCCCGGATCGGCGATCTGGTCGAGGATGACGAGATATTTTTTGGAAGTGAGGTCCTGGGGAGGGGGAAGGGCGATCTCAGCGGCAAATCCATCGGGGTGCTCAAGGCCGGTGATCTTCTTTAAAATAGCTTCAGTCACCAGATAATGGTCCTCAGCCACAATAGAAGTGGCCTCCAAAGAGATCAAAACCTTAGGCCGAAGCTCTCTTGCCATCTTTTCTCCTGAAACAAGAACCCGCTGAGCCTCTTCGCGATAGGAGCGATTTTCCCGCAATTCCACCCAGTGCTTGACAAGGGGATGTTGTAAGCTCGTAATCTTTTTTGTTACCATGCAGACTATTATGGCCGATTCTAAAATAAGTAAAAAGCACCATCCCTCAGGATTCTTGGCTTGGCGGCTCCTCACCGTGAGCATCCTCTTGCTCGTCATCCCCCTCTTCCTGCAGAGCCTCTTCCTCTATCGGCAAGAATACAGTGAACGATTGAAAGCCGTCGAGGCCAATTTGCAAGATTTGGGCAATGAACGGGCCTTCCTCATCCAACAAATGATCGAGATGAATTGGACCCTGCTCGATGCCGCCGACACATCCAATGTAAAGCCGCTTTACATTGAACGGATCCCTCTGCCTCAAGGAGTTGCGGACCACTTTGTCCTTATCAGTCGAGGGCGAGAGGCCCTTCTTGTCGGCAAGAAGGAAACGGCGACCAGCGCGGAGGTCATTGCGATCCCCTTTTCTCGCCTTGCCAAGGATTTGGGGAGCTACCATCCGATTCAGCTGGTTCTGATTGATAGCAAGGGGCGAATGCTCGAGGGGAGTAAGAAAATAGAGTCGACCGATTTACTGGTCGTCAAATCGCCGATTGGCGGCACCGACCTGAGTCTGCAACTGAAAGTGGATGAAAATCGGATCTATGGACTCCATCTCAGCGCCTACTATTTCCGATTTGCCACGTTGGTCTTTTTTGTGGGCGTGCTTGGCGGTGGCGCAGTCTACTTACTCACGCGCCGCATTTCAAAACCGTTGACGAATTTGTGTAAAACGATGGAGCGGGTCTCTGAAGGAGCTGGCCACGTCAGATACACGCCGGATCGAATGGGATTTGAGATCAACTCTCTCGGCAATCAGTTCAATGAGACGATGGATGCGCTCCAAAGAAGCGCACAGGAAGCGGAGAAGCAGCGCATTGGGCGGGAAAAGCTCGCTGAGGAATTGCGCATTGGCCACGATATCCAAGCGGGCCTTTTGCCCACGCATGTTCCGGGCATCGTCGGCATTGACATTGCCACCGGCAATCTTTCGGCGAAGGAGGTCAACGGCGATTTCTACGATCTGTTGCGTCTCGATAATGGGCAACTGCTCATCGTCATGTGCGATTTGGCGGGAAAAGGGATCTCGGCGTGTCTCTACAGCCTCGGCCTCCGCAGCACCATCCGCAGTTTTGCCAGCACAACAGCCGATGTCGCCGAAATTGTGCGGAAAACCAACGATCTTTTTTGGCTGGATGCACACGAATCGGCGATGTTCGCGACCCTTTGGCTCGGCCTCTACGACCCTGTCAAGCACCACCTAACCTACTGCACGCAGGGACACCCTCCCGCCTACCTACGCCGCGGCTCACAAATTCAAGAATTGTGGACCGGCGGCATTGCGCTGGGCGCGCAAAAGCTCGATGTGATTCCGACCAAAGTCACTGAGCTGCTGAAGGGCGATGTGATCGTTCTCTACACCGATGGTATTATCGAGGCGCACGATCCGTACAACCATCTCTTTGGCAAAAAGCGGCTCGAAGAATTTTTGCTGCGCAAAAAGAGAGAGTCGTCTCAGCAAATCGCCAATCAACTGATTGAGGAAGTGCACCTATTTGCACACGGTGCAGCGCAACACGACGACATGGCCCTCATCGTTATGAAAATAGTCGATTGACCCACCGGTCAATCCCCGGAGCGATGACTTCGCCATAAAGGACGAAAAGAGTACCCAAACCCACCATAGCACCGATTGCTGCGCCGATACACGAGCCGACCAATGGCATCTGGACAGTGCCTATGGCGCCTCCCACTAAGGCTCCTACAATCGATCCCACAAATACGACGCCCATAGTGGCAAACCATTTCAAAACAAGTTTTGTCACCATTTTTGCGGTGCTTTCCTGATCCCTATTCTCTAAAGGGGGGCTGCTCGCTATTGGCGAACCCGCAATCGGCGAAGGAGGGGGAGAAGAAGATAAAGCAGACATAAAACAAACCTCCAATCTTTAATTACTTAAAATATCATTATACAGCACATTCATTATAAAGTCAACAAAAAAGTAAGCATTTATCCAACACACATTCAGGTGGAAAACCTGAAGGCCAAGGACGAAACAGTTGAAATATTTCCTGAGGAAGGTCTATAAATTCTCTGAATCTTAAGAGGCGCCATGTTGAAGAAATTTTTCTTTTTGCTCTGTTGTTTGGGTCTTTATGCCGAAGAGCCGCTTCCTAAGATCAACCGGCATAAATTTGACGATGTCCTCTTGATCGTCAATTATAATTTCCCCTACTACCAATCGATTCCCTTCATCAAAGAGCTCTACGGTCCGCTGTTCCCCAATATTGTCTTCTATGGAGAAGAGTCCCATCCCGATGTGATCAAGGCCGACCTTTATTTCGGTGTCTACTGCATCCGCGTCTTGAATGATGCCTGCCGCCGTTTTCCCGACTTTAGAGGTTATCTATTCCTCCAAGACGATTGCATGATCAATCCTTGGAATTTTGCCGAT
>DATIIR010000089.1:0-16137 GCA_035479435.1 Chlamydiales bacterium | reverse complement strand
GACGGTGTCTCTATCGAGCAGATAGAAAAGGCGTTGGCATCTGCTCCTCCAAGAAGAACCTTGCAGCGCTATCTGGCCCAACTGGCTAAAAACGGCCAGTTGATCATTGAAGGTAACACAAAAGGTCGTCGTTATAAAATTTTTGGAATAAAAACAAAATCTTTGGCCGACGATAGGATTTCTTTGTCCACTGTGGCTGAGTCTCTACAGTCAGAAATCATGAAGCCGATTCAGATGAGAGGACATGTCAATTACAAGAGGGATTTCCTGGATGCTTATTGTCCCAACGAAACTTTTTATCTCTCCGAGCCTATACGTCATCATCTTCATCAATTGGGGAAAACGGATGGAGACCGCCCAGCCGGGACCTATGCGCGGCAGATTTTCAACCGCCTCTTGATCGATTTATCGTGGAATTCGAGTCGACTGGAAGGGAATACGTATTCTCTTCTTGAGACAGAACGACTGCTTTCATTGGGTGTGGTAGCAGAGGGGAAAAATAGTGAAGAGACCCAAATGATTTTAAATCACAAAGCCACAATTGAATTCTTGGTCGAATCAGCGAAAGAGACAGGGATAAATCGATTTACAATTCTAAATATCCATGCGCTTTTAGCTGATAATTTACTTCCTAGCACTGCCTGTGGTTCACTTAGGTCCATTGCGGTGGGAATAGGAGGATCTGCGTACCATCCCCTGATGGTGCCTCAACTGATTCAAGAGTGCTTTCAGCAGATCATCGACATCGCAAATAGAATTAACAATCCGTTTGAACAGGCTTTCTTTCTGATGGTTCACCTCCCTTATCTACAGCCCTTTGAGGATGTAAATAAACGCGTGTCTCGGCTCACTGCGAACATTCCTCTGATTCGGGAGAATCTCTGTCCGTTGTCGTTTGTTGGGGTTCCCGAGCAAGCCTACATTAACGGTCTTCTCGCTGTCTACGAGTTGAATCGAGTCGAACTATTGCGTGAAGTATTTGTGTGGGCTTATGAGCGGTCTTGCGCTCTCTATTCGACAACGCGGAAAATGCTTGGAGAGCCAGATCCTTTTAGGCTCCGCTACCACGAGGCCCTTTTTGCAATTGTCGCTGAGATTGTTCGTGATCGCCTCGATAAAAAATTGGCCATTTCGGCGATCAAGCAGCGCGCTGAAGAAATTATTCCCTCCGATGATCGAGGCCGATTCATTGAGGTTGTAGAAAATGAGCTCTTAAGTCTCCATAAGGGGAATATTGCTCGTTACCGTTTACGTCCCTCTGAATTTGATCAATGGCAAAAAGAATGGAACAAAGTGTGACAACTCAAATGTGAGCCATCTTCGGCTAGAAAATAAAATCTTTGCCTGATACTATGCCTCCCTCACTTTAATGCAGGTCGGTTGGAACCTCAGGACTCAGGGGAATGTATGAATGAAAATGAGATTGGAGTAAGAAAGCAGTGGCTGTTTGTGTTGATAGCGGCGGCATTAGAGCGATCGGTTTATACGTTCACCCAAACTCTCACTGAGTTCAAGATTTACATAAATGATGCCTCTATGACGCCGCCGGTATGGCTCAATTATGCGCTTGCAGCGCTTGTCTTCGGAATGCCATTGTGTTTGAACTATCTGCTCTATCATTGTGCTTTCAGGAAGTCTGGAACCAAACTCTTAACATTTTTTCTAATTATGACCCCAATTGGCTTTATCTTCGGCATAAGGGCATACTTTGTTGGGAAGGTGCCGTTGCCGGGTTCATCTTGGCTTTGGATGTATGTCGTATTAGACACGGGATTGGCAGTTTGGTTCTACCTCTTAAGCTGGAAAATGAGAGCCATCAACAAGAGACGTCAGGCAGTACTAAAAAGCGCATAGTTTGTTGGCGTTGTTGTACCATTTTAACAACCACCGAGGACACCGAGAGCACCGAGAAATTATGAAAGAGGCGCCCTCCCTCGGTGTATCTCGGTGTTCTCGGTGGTTAAATTTTAACGCTTTACGCACAAGCCAATTTATGCAACAACGCCCATTGTTAGCTGTCTAATCCTCTGATTTGGTATAGGTGAAATATGATCGAGGGATTGAAGGTAGTTACTGCTCAGGAGATGGCGCGCATTGAGAGGGGCGCTATTGCCAAGGGCGCGAGTGAAGAGCGCTGGATTGAGGCGGCGGGCCGCGGTGTCGCTGAGGCTGTGATCGCGCTGATCGAGAGAGAAAAACTCCCCAGAAAAGTACTCCTGTTAGTAGGTAAAGGCAACAATGGCGCCGATGCGCTGGCCGCCGGGATTTGCCTGTTGGGCGAGGGCTTTGATGTGAGGGCGTTTCAGCTTTACAACGCGGGAAGCGCTTACAATCAGAAGTTTGCTGAAGAGTTTCGGAAGAGGAGTCGGGGGCAGATTGAGTCGAAGCTGTGGTTTGAGGGAGGGGTGGTTGTAGATGGATTTTTGGGGACGGGGTTTGAGGGTGTTGTTGAAGAGAAGATGGCGGCGGCAATAAGAGCGGCGAATGAATCGGGGCTGCCAATTGTTGCGGTGGACATCCCATCAGGGCTGAATGGGTCGACGGGAGAGGTGGGCGGTGTGGCGATCGTGGCGCGGGAAACGGTGGCGCTGGGATTGCCAAAGATGGGATTTTTCTTGAGAGAGGGTTGGAATTGCGTTGGAAGAGTCAGGGTGGTTGATTTTGGCTTGCCGAAAGAGGCTGTTGCGGAGGCAGAGGCGGTAGCCTATGTGCCGAGAGTGTTGGCATTGCCCAAGATCGTGAGGAATCGACACAAGTATCAGGCGGGCTACGTGGTGGGCTTCGGAGGCTCGAAGGCTTTGTCTGGGGCGGCGAAGTTGTCGGGTTGGGCGGCCTTGAGAGCAGGGGCTGGCATCGTGAGGCTGTTTAGTCCGGAAGAGATCGGGCCAGCGCCCTTTGAATTGATCTGCAATCGGTGGAGCGGGAAAGAGTGGAAGGTGGCATTGGCGAAAGCGCAGGCAGTTTTTGTAGGGCCCGGATTGGGGCAGTTGCAGAAGGTGTGGCTGAAGAGGTATCTGAAGGAGATTAAGCCAGGGTGTGTGGTGGATGCCGATGCGCTGGTGGCGGGGGTTGAGTTTCCGAAGGGAGCAGTCTTGACTCCCCATCGAGGAGAGGCTCTCCGGTTGCTGGAGTTGCAGGCGATGCCGTCAGAAGAGGAATTGTTTGGGCGCATCATCCGATTTTGTGAGAGGAAGGGGTGTGTTTTTGTGCTGAAGGGGGCGCCGACGTTTGTGTTTAGAGCGAAGAGCTTGCCGGTTGTGGTGCCGAGAGGCGATCCAGGGATGGCGACGGCGGGGGCGGGAGATGTGCTGACGGGCGTGATCGCCGCGTTGATGGCGCAAGGATGTTCGGGGTACGAGGCGGCGATCTTGGGTGTGACCTTGCACGGTGTGGCCGGCGAAGAGGCGGCGAAAGCGAAGACGTCTTACTGTGTAGTGGCGAGCGATCTCATCGACTTCATGCCAAGAGCATTTGAGGTCTTGATGCAATCGCGTGATATTGTTTGAACCAGTCGATGAAACGGGGGATGCCCTCTTCCAGTGAAACCGAAGGGTGAAAGTTGAGCAACCGTTGACTTTTCTCAATGTCTGCAAAGGTCTCAGTTACCTCACCTGGTTGGATGGGGAGCATCTCTTTAATTGCGGCTTTACCCAGCGTTTCTTCCAGTAAATGAATGAGATAGAGTAGATCGATCGGGCGGTTGTTGCCGAGGTTAAAGACCTCGCACGGAGCGCCGAGATCGACGGCAGCAGCAGTGCCAGCGACGATGTCGTCGATGTAGGTGAAGTCCCGTTTCATGAGGCCGTTGTTAAAGACTTGGATGGGCTGGCCGTCGCAAATCTGGCGAGAAAAGCGGTAGTAGGCCATGTCGGGACGCCCCCAAGGGCCGTAGGCTGTGAAGTAGCGGAGCGCTGTGACCGAGATGCCATAGAGGTGGTGATAGGCATGGGCGATCAGTTCATTGGCCTTTTTGGTGGCGCCGTAGAGGTTGGCGGGGGCATCGGTCTTGTCTTCGACGCTAAAGGGGATCTTCTCATTGAGGCCATAGACCGAAGAGGAGGAGGCGTAGGTGAGTTTCACAGACGGGAAATGGCGGATCGATTCGAGGATCGAGACAAAGCCGTGAAGATTGGAGGCGACGTAATCGTCGGGATGGGTCAGCGAGTGGCGAACGCCCGCTTGGGCAGCCAGATGGACGACGTGGGTGATGCCGTGTTTGAGGAGGAGGAGCTTGAGCTGGTCTCTATCGAGAATGTCGGCAGAGACGATTTCAACGCCCAGTTTTTGGAGGTGATCTGCGCGGTCCCGCTTTAACTGCGGATCGTAGTAAGCGTTGAAGTTGTCGAGCCCAAGACAAAAGTCTCCCCGCTTATGCAGAAAGTGGGACAAATGAAAACCGATGAATCCTGCTGCACCGGTGATCAGAATTCTTTTTCTTGGTCTCATAAAAAATCTTGTGATATACAAGTGAACTTCTTCCATCTTAAAGGCCTCTATTCTTTATGACAAGAATCATTCTGTTGAGCTTAATTCTTTGCCTGACTAGTTGCAGCAGTCCTTACATGGGTAAGGATTTATTTGGAGCAGACGAATTTGTTCTCGATTCGTACAAGATTCGCGAGGGGAAATTCGCCATTTTGGAGATGGAGGGGCAACCCACCGTCGAACTCGATGAGGAGATGCTCGATGAATTCCAGGATCGGATCCAAGAAGACGATGTGCTTCAGATTGCCCTTTACCATCCAAAACGGACAGATGTCGCCCAGGCCGTCCAGCACATTGGAGGTTTGATCGGCTTTCGGGTTGTGAATGGGCAGATCGCTCTTCCCGACCTGCCTCCCGTAGATGTTGTGGGGTTGACTCTGGAAGAGGCGAGACAGAAAATCCAAGCTCACTACCAAGATCACATTCGGGATACGGAAGTGTTTCTCACGTACAAGGAGAGGAGAGTCGGCAAAGTGGAGCTGTTGGGTTTGGTCGCCATTCCAAACATCCCCGTCGATGGGAAGATCCGCCTGTACGATGTCTTGTCGAAAGCGCGGGTCCCTCCCGAGGCGAATTTATTCAAAAGCTATGTGGTGCGAGATGGGAAGATGTTGCCCGTCGACCTGCGCAAACTGATTAAAGAGGGCGATATGCAACAGAATATCGTCATGAGGGCGGGAGATAAGATCTATATCGCCGAGGCGAGCGCCGCATCGTTGATGGTGATGGGTGAGGTCTCTCGAGAACGGGTGGTCGCCTTGCCGAGCGGATTTATGTCGCTCCGGCATGCGTTAGCAGAGGCGGGAGGAATTCCCTACACGGGGGATAAATCGTATATCCAAGTGATTCGAGGCAGCATCGCGAAGCCCAAGATCTATACGCTCAGTTGGGAACACGTCATCCATCTGCCCAACGACAGCCTTCTTCTCATGCCCGGCGATATCGTCTACGTAGCGGCAAAACCGATCACGGAGTGGAACCGATTTATTTCGCAGCTCCTCCCGAGCTTTTCTGGTTTTGACGTGATGTTTAAAAGCGCATCGAGCTGGGGAATTGTAGTTCCATAATGGATAAACCTGTGATTGATCACGAAGAGCGAGTGTTTACTTTGGGCGATGTAAAGCGGCTTTACATTGCCCAGAGAAGGCGGATGATCAAATGGGCGCTCTTCGGAGCTATTGGCGCGTTTATTGGGGTGGGGATCCTCTCCCCTAAGTATAAAGTCGAGGCGACTTTTAAGGAGGGCGTTGAGAAGGCCGATGCAGGGGGAGCTCTACAAGAGATATTGGGCGGATCCTTTGGGAATCCACAGCCTCAGGCAGCCTCCCTGATGCGCTCCTCTCAGGTTCTTAAGCCGCTGGTAGAGAAAATGGGGCTGCAGATCTCATCTCCCAGAACGGGATGGATCGTGAAGAAGGTTTTCAAGCGGTATCGGGACAACCTGAGGGCTACAAGAGGGCTCCCCCTCGACGATCTCGATCCCTTTATTTTCCAAGATGTTGTGTGTGAAGCCGAAAGTAAGGTTGGTTTTGGGATCACCTTTATCAATCAGGACCATTTCGCAGTGCGCAGTGCCGATCAGAAAAGAGAGCTGGCGAGGGGAGTCATCGGGGCAGAGGTCTTTCTGCCGGAGTTTGAAGCTAAATTCACGCTTGCGAAAGCTCCTCTTGCGCTCAAACTGGGACATTTCTACCCATTTTCTATCGGGAATTGGGCCATAGCGGCGGAAGGCCTTCGGAAAGATCTCCAAATCGCCAACGATAAGAATAATAAATCGATCTATCAGCTCTCTCTCCTGAATCGCGATCGCCATTTAGGGAGTCGGATCCTCAATGAGCTCATGTTCCAGTATCAGTGTTACTTGAAACGGGAACACGATGTATTGGCCAAAGAGCAGCTCGCCTATCTCGAAAATAAACAGGAACAGCTCTATGGCAAACTCGATACGCTGCTCGGGGAAAACGTCGAGTATTTGGCTAAGAACATAGATCAGCATGGATTTTGTGATCTGGAGCAAGGCAATCGAAGCCTATTGATTCCCCACGAGGAGATGCACAGAAAAATACATGAGATCGATCTGGAACTTGCCTCTCTAGACGGACGTGAAAAAGGGGGCTTTTTTTCAGAAGGGATCAATCCAATTATGGAGAGGATCCAAGATCTAAAACAACAAAGGGATCTTCTCGAATTATCGCTTTGTCAAGTCTCGGAACGATCTCTTGAAACGAGAAGGGATGATCTCAAGGAAGTTCGGAATCAGCGCCTTGCAGTAGAAAAACTGATCCAAGAAGTGGACCGAGGTCAAGAAATCTCCTCCTGCGATTTAAATCAAGGACTGTCTCTTTGGGCAACCGGTTTGCAAGATGTCGAAGAGCGAGAGGATTTTTCTGAGTACTTAGAAAATTACGCACGCCTCCTCTCCGTTCGGGAGAAAATGCTTCAGGAACGGTTTTTTTATGCGAACGACGTGCCATCGGAATTGCAGGGGATCGACCTTCTTACAGCGCGCGCGCTTTTTGTTCAGTACAACACCAAATTGGATGGAGTTGAGGCGTCTAAGCGCCATTATGAAACACTGAAAGCGGAAATCCATAGTCCAAGCTTTGAAATTGCCTCGTTGAGTTCCGTTTTAACCGATGCGTTCAGTCAAACGTTGATCAGAGAGGCGAGCGAAACAGGGCTTCGGCTCAAGGATGAAAAATATCACAGCTCCAAAGAAGGGGAGCGATATGAGGAACAAATTGCCCTTCAGAAGAAAATTCTCTCCAACCATCTCGACCAGCTTTACAAAGTGGAAGAGCTCAATGAGACATTGATCCGGGAGAAACTCGCGGGGTTGCAAAAAATCTCCCTCGACTGCATCAATCAGGAGATTTCTGTCCTCCACGAACAGGTCAACGATACGGCGAAAAACCGAACCAAAGCCCTCTTGCAGGAGAAGAAAATCCTCGAGAAAAAAATGGGGGAAATCCGCAGCGCGGCTACTTCGATCCCTGAAAAATGGCGTTTGGAACAATGGCTCAGAATCAAGATGGAACTTCTATCCAACATGATGGGAACCATCACCGAAGTCGTCGAGTCGAAGACGATCTCCCACCACCTTCACCATGTCGAATCGAAGCCCCTCGATGGGGCCATCGCGCCTCCCATTCCCCAAGATCCCCACCTTTATTTAAAGACTTTCTTGGGTGCGTTTTTCTTTGGCTTTGGCGTCTTTTTTCTCTCTCTGATCCGCCAGATTTTGAAGGGATTTCCCACGACGCTTGAGAAGCTGCAGGCGCTTCGCCTTCCCACTTTGGGGGCGATCAGCGCTTTCTGCGACGGCCCCTCTGTGGAGACGCCTATGGGGGCCGATTTGGAACTCCTCCGCAAGCTGGCCCTTTTTGCCCAGGGCGGGAAGGTGATTGGCCTCCTTGGTGGCTCCGGCCCAGATTATTCCTTTGCCCTCAGTGAGAATCTCGCCCGTATGGCGATGAAATCGATCGTTTTGCGCTGCGATTTTCTCGCCACGTACAGGAAAGAGGATTGCCCGGGCCTCTTGCAGGTCTGGAAAGGGGAAGTGATCGATCTGCCCATCCGCAAAGGGAAGGGCTTCGACTACATCACATCTGGAGGCTATACTCCTTTTGGCGCCGAGATGATTCAATCGCAGAGATTTATCCAACTGGTTGCGCTTTTGAAGAAGAACTACGATTGGGTCTTTATCCTTTTGCGCACGCCGCTCTCCTCAGCTGAGTCGATCGCAGCGCTCCGACTTTGCGATAAGGCTGTCGTTACCGTCTCAGGGGAACAAACTGAAGAGTTGACACCGTTCATCGCTTGGGCTTACCATGAGGATCAATGCCGATTAACCTTTGTTAGCTGTTCATGAGAGATCTGAAGAGGAAGAGAGTTCTTGTCGCGGGAGGAGCTGGTTTTTTGGGCTCCCACCTGTGCGAGCGGCTTCTCGGCCTGGGCTGTGAGGTGCTTTGCGTCGACAATCTGTTCACTGGCGCGCGGGAGAATATCAAACATCTACTCGAGCTCAGCAGTTTTGAGTTCCTGCGCCACGACATCTGCTTTCCGCTCCATGTGGAAGTCGATGAGATTTACAACTTCGCTTGCCCCGCTTCTCCGCTTCACTATCAAGCCGATCCGATCCAAACCATCAAAACCAGCTTTCTCGGTGCTCTCAATCTTCTGGGCCTTGCCAAACGGCTGAAATGCAAAATCTTCCAAGCGTCGACGAGCGAAGTGTACGGCGATCCCCACGTCCACCCGCAAAAAGAGGACTACTGGGGCAATGTCAATCCGATCGGTATCCGCTCCTGCTACGACGAAGGGAAAAGGTGTGCGGAGACGCTGTTTTTTGACTACAACCGGAAAAACGGTGTCCCCATCCGAGTGGCCCGCATCTTCAATACGTACGGCCCCCGCATGCACCCCAACGATGGGCGGGTCGTCTCCAACTTCATCGTCCAGGCGCTCAACAATCAACCCCTCACCATTTATGGCGACGGATCGCAAACGCGCTCCTTCTGCTATGTCGATGATCTCATCGAAGTGGCCATTCGCTTGATGAATTCTTCCGAGACGGGTCCTATCAACATCGGAAATCCCACCGAGTTTCGCATTCTCGACCTGGCGAATCAAGTGATCGCCCTCAGCGGCTCCTCTTCCCAGGTCGTTTACAAACCCCTCCCTTCAGACGACCCCAAACAGCGCCGCCCAGACATCTCCAAAGCGAAAAAACTCCTCAAATGGGAACCCCGTATCCCTCTCGAGCAAGGCCTCAAGTCCACCATCGCCTATTTCGAAAAAGCCCTCTCGACAGTTACTGTTTAGAGCGCGTGGGATTTTTTGATTTCGCGCCATTTCGTGATCATCTGAGCCGCGAGCGGCGCCGCCTCCTTCCCCGCATCGCCAAAGCGAAGAAAAACAACGACGACCAGTTCCGGATCGCTATGATGCGTGTCGTGGAAAGAAATGCCGCTAAACCAGATGTATTTATAGACCTGAGGCAAACTCGTCGGATGGATCGAAAGATTGCAAAGCAATTCCGCTGTCCCCGTCTTGCCGACCATTTGGTGCTGTAGAGAGAGATAGTCGCGCATCAGAAGTGGATTGCTAAGGAGTCCCTTGATGGCGCTAGGGCGAGCGCTCCCCTTGGTTCCCCAAACGACCCGATCCATCCCCTCGAGCAAGAGGGAACGGATGCGCGGTTCGAGCGGAATCGTCCGTTTGATCTCGGTGGGTTGCTCGATGGCTGTGGCTAGAGGCTCTCGAGGCTGGGTGGCGGTGAAGAGGGGAAATTGAATCCCGATTGCGGCGAGCTCGTCTTTCGCGAAGTAGGAAGAGGCGGCAAAGGCACCTAGAGGCTGTCGATCGGGAGAGAGGCCAATCGCCTCCGTGACCAATCTGGGCTTGAGTAATTTGCCTCCGTTAGCCAAAGCAGCGGTCATGACGGCTGTCTGCAACGGCGTTGTCAGAAGTGTGTGTTGTCCAATGGCCGTCGAATAGAGGCCTGTCCGATTGGTTTTCAGATCGGTGGGGACCTTGCCTCTCTTCTCGGTGGGCAAATCGATCCCCGTTTTCTCTCCAAAGCCAAAGAGGAGAGCCGCTCTGGATAAATCATCGGGATCCGCAAAGCAATCGCCGGCGAGAATGGAGAAATAGGGGTTGCTCGTCTGTTCGATCGCACCGAGTAGATCGATTTTGCCAATTTGCGCTGCAGCACTTCGGGGCAATCTCCCCCCTTTGTAGAAACGGGGATAGAGAGTTCGGTTGGGCGTGTAGGCCACTCCTTGTTGGCTCAATTCGTCGATCAGAGTGAGTTGTTTTCCTTGGCGCAGGCCCTCGTAGGCCGTCACGAGTTTGAAAATCGACCCTTGAGGCACCGGCGCCTGAAACGCAAACGATCTGCTAAATCCAAACCCTCCCATCGGATAAAAGGCCGCGGCAAGATCCTTTTCTATCTGCACTTTCTTGTGATTGCGGAGGTTTCGATATTTGCCGAGAAGCGGCCGATTGAGATCGGCAAAAGAGCGGAAGGTGCGGAGGAATTCTTCGATGAGCACAGGTTCGAGGCTTTTGCAAACATTGTATATAAGCGGTTCATCTTCAATGTGTAGGCGCACAATGTAAAGCCGCTTTACATTCCAATAGTCGGCGAATAGCTCCCGCTCTTTTTGATCTAGGTAGTCGATGTAGGGGCGCGCGTACGTTTTTCTCTCCTTTTCGCTTTTTCGTTTTTCGGCCAGGAATTCTTTTTGGTGCGCTTCGCGCCATACTTGAAACTCATTGCGGTGGAATTCTTCTTGGGCTTTTTGTCTCACTTGTCCTTCGAGCCTTTGGAAGGCCTGGCAAAGTGTTCGGTAGGTGGAGATTTTCATCGAGCCGACTTGGGCGATGAGTGGATCGCTAAATGCGGGCGCGTAGATGGCGGTCCGATAGAGGTCGATAGCTAGAGCTTTGTCTTGAGGAGGAAGCGCCATACTATCCAATCTTCTCTGGATATCGATGGGGATGGGCAAATGGGACGAGCTGAAATAGAGCATCGCCTCGTAATCTTCCTGCATCTGAATGGCCCCTTTTACATCGTCGACGCGATGGAATAGCGTCCGAAGAGGGCCCTCTTTGGGCAAAATGAGATCGAGATAAAAATCCCACGTTAACATCTGAGGCTCCTCTTGGAAAGCGCGCCCTCGCTCCCGTGTCAGGAGTTCTTGGCCGTCCCAGACAGAGCCGATGAACCGATCGTTTTCGAGCCACCGGTTCACTTGTCTCGCTTTGCCCTCTCTATAAAGCGAATTGGCCAATGGGACGAAATCGTTTGGATCGAAGCGGGGGTGGCTCGCAAAGGCCAATATCTCTCCCGTTTTGGGGTCGAGGGCAACGATGGCGCCCCCTTTGATCCAGGGTTGTTTTTGTACTTTTCGCGTGTTGTCTGAAGGGTCGCGCCCCAAGCTACGCCCATCGCGCGTTTTTTCGTCTTGGGAGAGGAGCGATTCGGCGAATTGTTGCAGTTCTGACGAGATCGACAAGACCACCTGCTTGCCAGCAATGGCCTCTCTTCCCGAAATTTCCCGCAGGAAGTGCCCCTTTTGGTCGACTTCAAAAGTTTTTTTACCAAAGAAGCCTCGGAGCGCCTCCTCATACTGCGCCTCGATGCCGGTTTTCCCGACGAGGTCGTCAATGGCATAAGCTTTTTCTTTCAGTTCGGCGAGGCGCTGACTCTCTTCCATCAAGGGATCAAACGAATCGACGGCTGCCTGCAGATCGCTGATCTCTTGGGCGATGGTTGAAAATTCTCTTTGGCTAATCGCCCCCATCGTCCCGATGACCCCGCATCCCGTCTTCCCCTGTGGATAGAAACGGCTCGAAGTGATTTCGGCATGGATGCCCAGCCAGTCCTTCTCGAGCATCTTGAGCCGGTAATGTTCCTCCTCTGTGACGCCCGCCTTCAAAATAAAAGGGACGTGAGGGAACAGGGAAGCCTTTGCGTGGATCAGGTCTTCTACCCTCTCTGCGTCGAGTTGAAGGGTTTTGGCCAGTACCTGAGACAATTCTCGAATATATTCTTTACGCGCGTAGCACTTGATCTGCCGTCCGCTCCCATCGCTTTTCCACGTAATGGTGGGGATCTGGGCGATTTGGCCGTAGTAGACGGCTGCATTGTAGCAAATGCGATTGAGGGCCAGGGGAATGTGGAACCGGTCGTAGATCGTCCCCCGGTCGGCCCGGACCAGGATCGTCCTCTGTTGCGGTTTTTGCGCCTCCAGGAGTTTCTCCTCCCTCTGGACCATCCCCAAATGCCAAACTCGCAGGACGATGGCCAGGAAGGCGAGGAAGATGAGTCTCAGGACGCGGTTTATCTTCAAGGCAGTGGTCATGAGGGCATCATACCAAAAACAAATTATCAGTTCTATTTCCTCTTGAGGAAAATTGCCTTTTGAGGTAAAACTGTTATTTCTATTTTTTTATTTTGGGGTGCGCCTGTAGTTCAATGGTAGAACAGTAGCCTTCCAAGCTACGAGTGTCAGTTCAATTCTGTCCAGGCGCTAGAACTTAAATTTTTGAGGAGTATTTTGACTACAGCACAGAAAGAATCAGGAGTAACCATTAAGGAGTTACTCGTATCCGGGGCTCACTTTGGGCACCAAACACACCGTTGGAATCCAAAGATGAAGCGATTCATCTTCGAAGCGCGCAACGGGATTTACATCATTGACCTTGCAAAAACATTGCAACAGATTCGAGCGGCAGTCCAATTCGTCCGCGAGATTGTGGCGAAGCGAAAGTCGATTCTATTTGTTGGAACGAAAAAGCAAGCCAAAGCTGTGGTCAAAGAATGCGCTGAGGAGTGTGGTGAGTTTTACGTGTGTGAGCGTTGGCTTGGCGGCGCCTTGACCAACTTGCAAACCATCCGCAATTCTGTCAAAACGCTCGAGCGGATTGAGAAGCGGATCACTTCAGGCGGCGAGGGCTTTACCAAGAAAGAATTATCCCTCATGTCTAAAGAGCGCATCAAGCTCGACCGGAACCTCTCTGGCATTCGCTCTATGCGCAAGCCGCCGGGTCTTCTGATCGTCGTCGATCCGAGCAAAGAGCACATCGCAGTCGCTGAAGCGAACAAGCTCGGCATCCCTGTGATGGCCCTTGTCGATACAAATTGCGATCCAGATCCGATTGATTACGTGATTGCATGTAACGATGATGCCTTGAAGAGCATCAAGATTGTTCTCTCGTCCATTATGCAAGCCATCATCGACAAAAAGAACGACATGAACGTCCCTGTTGCTAAGGGTGACGAAGAGTCAGAAGAAGAAGGCGAAGACGACGAAGAAGAAGAGTCCGATGAGTAAAGGAGCTGCTGAGATGAGAGAAATCACTGCTGATATGATCAAACTATTGCGCGAGCGGACGGGTGTCGGCATGGGCAAGTGCAAAGAGGCCCTCGTTCTCGCTGAGGGAGACATGGAGAAAGCGGTCGATGTTCTCCGCAAGGCCGGGATGGCCTCAGCGGCGAAGAAAGAGGGACGTGAGACAAAAGAAGGACTCATCCTCGCAGCCGTTGACTCCAACCACATGGTTCTGGTCGAAGCGAATGCGGAGACCGATTTCGTCGTCCAAAACGACCGTTTCAAACACTTCGTGCACGACTGTGTCAAGCAAGCGCTTGAAACCAAGCCGAAATCTCTCGCCGATTTCATCCAACAGCCTTACTACAAAGACAAATCGATCACGATCGATCAATATCGCAATCTAGTCATTCAAGCCCTTGGCGAGAACATCCAGCTCCGCAGGCTGGAACTCATTCCCAAGCATTCCAACAGCTCTTTCGGCATCTATTCCCACATGGGCGGCAAGCTCGTTGTGGTTGTCGAGGTGGCTGGGGCTGCTGATCAGGAGGGGATTGCGAAGGAGATCGCCATGCACGTGGCGGCGGAGAATCCCGAGTATCTCAAGCCTGAAGAAGTTCCCGCTACTGTGATCGCCCGAGAAGAAGAGATCGCCCGCTCGCAAGTCGAGGGGAAGCCCGCCAACATCGTCGATAAGATCGTCGCTGGCAAGGTGAAGGCCTATACCGATCAATTCTGCCTGGTCAATCAAAAGTACATCAAAGATACGACCGTAACGGTGCAGCAATTTCTCGAGATCTGCTCTAAGAAAATTGGCAAACCCCTTTCGATCAAGTGTTTTTGGCGCTGGAAAGTAGGGCAGTGAAAAAGGCTGCCTACAAGAGGATTCTGCTAAAGCTGTCTGGGGAAGCCCTTATGGGAGACCAGAAGTATGGGGTTGATCCAGCGGCTTGCAGTAAGATAGCCCTTTCGGTTCAAGAGCTGACAAAGCTCGGCGTTCAGGTGGGCGTCGTCATTGGCGGCGGCAATATTTTCCGTGGGGTCAAAGCCGCCCAGGCGGGCATGGCCCGTACGCCAGCCGACCACATTGGCATGCTAGCCACCCTGATCAATGGCATATCGCTTCAGCAAGCCTTCGAACAGATCCATTGTGAAAGCCGCATCATGAGCGCCATCTCTTGCGACGTGATGGCCGAGTCCTATTCTTGGAAAGACGCCATTGCCTACCTTGAGAAGGGCACCGTCCTTATTTTTGTTGGCGGCACGGGCAACCCCTATTTTACCACCGATTCGGCCGCTGCGCTTCGGGCCCTCGAGATCAAAGCTGAAGTCCTCCTAAAAGCCACTAAGGTCGACGGGATTTATGACAAAGATCCTCTTAAATTCGCAAATGCTGTAAAGTTCAACGAGGTGACCTATTCTGAAGTTCTCGCGAGTCAGCTTCAGGTGATGGATGCAACGGCGATAGCGCTGTGCCGGGAGAACCGGATTCCGATCCGAGTGTTTGATATGTTTTCCGACCATTCGCTGAAGTCGGCCGTTTTTAACGAACCTGTAGGTACCCTAGTAGCTGGAGATTAGTTATGAGCCACAATATTGAAGCGCAAGTGAAAGCAGCCATGCAGGCGGTCCTCGACCATCTCAAGGGTGAGTTGAAGACGCTCCGGACCGGGCGGGCCAATGCCTCCATCCTCGACAAAGTCCACGTGGAGATCTACGGGTCACATATGCCTCTCAAGGGTCTGGCCAACATCAACGTCCCGGAAGCCCGCCAGATTGTCGTGACCCCCTTTGACTACAGCAATATCAATGCCATTTCCAAGGCTATAGAAGCTGCCAATCTCGGCGTCAACCCCATGGTTGACGGCAAGGTGATCCGGATCAACGTACCTCCCATGGATGAGTCGATCCGCAAGCAGATAGCCAAGCAGTGCAAGGACCATGGTGAGAAGACTAAAATTTCTCTTCGTGAAGTGCGCCGTAAGTTCAATGATCTTGTCCGCAAGCAGAAGGCGGACGGCGTCCTTCCAGAGGATCAGATGAAGAAAGCCGAGAAGCATATTCAGGACCTTACGGATAAATTCTGTAAAGACGTCGATGCGACCTGTGCTGAGAAAGAGAAGGAGATCATGACGATCTAGGACATCTTTGTTGCAGAAAATAAGGGTGATACGCTAAAATTAATCACGTTTTTCAACTGGCCCCATCGTCTAGCCCGGTCTAGGACATCAGATTTTCATTCTGCGAACAGGGGTTCGAATCCCCTTGGGGTCAACTCCCCCCGAAAGGGCCACTTTTTGGGGGGGCGATTATACGAGACTTTAGCTCAGTGGTAGAGCATCTCACTTTTAATGAGAGGGTCGATGGTTCGAACCCATCAAGTCTCAAAAAATACCCCGCCCTTCGGCGGGGTTTTTTATTTTTTGAGACTTGAGGAAGCTCTCCGGGGTCCCCGAAAACGCATCGTTTTTGGGGTGGAGCTGCTTGGCTTCCGTATGCGGTTCGAAATGAGGGCCGATGTTTTTCGCCTCGAAAAACCGGACCGAATCGGCTTTCGGGACGGGACACACGTTTCGTGTGCCCGCCAGAAAGGAACCCATCAAGTCTCAAAAACCTCTGGATAAAAATATTTTCTATATATAAAATGCCCCTCCTAGAACAGGAGGATTGTTCATGAGTGCACAGCCATTACCTCTTCCGGAAAGTTATCCCATACTTCTTCAAGACATAAAAACTCAGATTCGAAAGTCGCAGACGAAAGCCTCTCAGGCGGTGAATCAAGAGCTTATTCAACTTTACTGGTGGATCGGAT
>DATIIR010000088.1:0-27252 GCA_035479435.1 Chlamydiales bacterium | reverse complement strand
AAGGAAGGCGAACGTGCTGTGGGGTTGCGGATGGGAATGGGAGATGAATTGGTAATAGGCGGCGAGGGTCAGCGGAACACAGAGGAGGATGGCGAGGTAGAAGAGATACTTGCTTAAGATGTGGCTGATTTCTCTGAATATCATCAATGGAACAACTGTTGTAATTGGGGGATCTGGATCGGATGGCAAATTGCGATCACGATGTCGTCGGGACATAAAATGCGACTGCCTCTTCCGATCATGACGTGCCCTTGACTCTCGATCACTGCGATGAGGAGCCCTTTGGGTAAATCGAGATCGGAAAGGGGAATCCCCACCACTTTCGAAGAGGGAGAGACCTTCAACTCGACGATTTTTGCCGCATCGCAACTCAAAGAGGCGACGGAAAGCGTCGTCCCTTCATCCAAGATGGAGAGAATCCGATTGGCCACGTTCACGCGCCCCGAAAGCGCGGGTGTGACGCCCACTTTTTCCAAAATGGGTGTGATGCGGCCGTCGGTGATCTGCGCAATGGCCCTCGGACACCCGATCTGCTTGGCTAGGGAGGCGATGAGGAGATTGGTCTCATCGTGGTGTGTGCAGGCGACGAGTGCATCGGCGTCTTGGACTCTTTCCGATCGGAGCAATTGGGGGTCTCTCCCATCGCGATGGATAATCGTTGCATTGGGCAGGAGTTCGGCGAGCTCTTCACAGCGCGCTCCCTCTTTTTCGATGATCCGAACGTCGATCTTCTGCTGACAGAGGAAATGGGCGAGATGCACAGTGACGGAAGAGCCACCCACGATGATGATGGAGGCGATTTTTTCTTCCGCCGAGGCGAAAATCTCATGCAGACGGTGCATCACTTTGGCTTCACCTACGAGCGTGACCTGATCGCCCGGCAAGATGTAGTCGCCTCCGTGGGGGATGAGGATCGTCTCTCCGTGGGCTAATTTGCGCCGGATGAGACCTGCGATCAATTCGCGGGGCATCATCAGTTTGCTAATCGGCGTGTCCCCCTTGTGCCAATGGTCGGGAATCTGAATGGTGCGCATCTGGATTGCGCCGTGTGCGAAGTGCTCGACCGCCAAATCGCCCGTATGCATCAAGATTTTAAAGAGATCTTGTGCGGCTAGAATTTCGGGGCCGATGAAATAATCGACGAAGAAAAGGCGCCCGAAATCGAGGCGCGAATGGTTGAGGTAGTCTCTCGTGTGAATGCGGGCGATGGTTTTGGGAAAACCGATATTTTTCGCGATCGAGCAGCAGACTAAATTGGTCTCGTCATTGCCCGTTGCGGCGAAGAAGAGGTCGGGTTTGTTTTCGATCAGATCTTCGAAGAGCTTCCAGCTCGGCGCTTCGGCGTGGATGGTTGCGACATCGCTTTCTCTACCCACTCTTTCGAGTGCTGCAGCATCTTTGTCGATGAGAATGACGTTGTGCTCCTCTTCAGACAATATCGACGCGACATGGGAACCTGTTTTACCTGCGCCTAAAATCACAATGTTCATAAAAACGGCCCACCTGTGGTATAACCTCCATTCTATGAGAAAACACCCCATTTGTACCATTGTCAATTTTTGTTCTAATGAGAGTAGATTTATCAAGGCTTGTCTTGAACAGGCTGCGATTTTTTCCAGCCAGGTGGTCGTCTCCGTATGCGACCATTTTTTTGACGGAACCCCCGAAAACCGCCCCCTCCTTGAGAGGATCTACGCCTCCTTCCCCGAGTGCCAATTCGTCGAATACCCCTTTATCCCTCAACATATTCCTAAGAGGGTGTGGAAAAAGGTCAATGCCGACCACTTTTGGCATAGCCTCTCGCGCCTCGTCGGCTACTCTTGCCTTGACGAATCGATTGAAACGGTCATTTTTCTCGACACCGATGAGGTAGCCGACGGGAAGCGGTTCGCCGAGTGGCTCGATGCGAGCGATTATAAACACCATACGGCGCTCCGATTCGCCAACTACTGGTACTTCCGAGAGCCCTGTAACCAGGCCCTTCGCTTTGAAGACTCGATCGTCTTGGCTCAAAAAAGAGCTTTAGAGGCGGAGATTCTCCTCAAGCAGGAGGAGCGAGATGCCATTTACAGCCTCCTCCCCGGTCCCAAGCGGCGCCACGTGACCGGCTCTGACGGGGCCCCCATGTTCCACCACTATAGTTGGGTCCGCACGCAGGAGGAGATGCTCAAAAAAGTGCGCGCCTGGGGGCATAAAGGGGATCGCGATTGGGTCAAGCTCGTCAATGAAGAATTTGCTGCCCCATTCCGCGGCACCGACTTCGTCCACGGCTACTCGTACAAGTCTGTAAAGCCTATTTTTGACATCCGCCTTGATGAGCCCCAATTTGAGCCCCGAGGCCCCGGAAACGTCAAGAGATTAAAAAAAGAGGAAACTCTCCGTCTGATAAAATTTAAAAAGATCTGGAACTTTCTTGATTTTTGACTCTTCTTGGGTCACAATATGTATATCTGCTCAGCACTGGTAGCTCAGTTGGATAGAGTACCTGGCTACGAACCAGGGGGTCAGAGGTTCAATTCCTCTCCAGTGCAATGTTCATTGATAAGTTCCCTTCGGGTCCGCTCGAGACCAACGCCATCCTGATCGGTTGCCCTGTGACGAAAAAGGGCGCAGTCATCGACCCCTCTCTGGGCTCCACCGCCCCCATCGTGGCAAAGGCAAAAGAGAGAGGCCTGCACATTGAGAAGATTTTGCTGACCCACTCCCACTGGGACCATTTCGCCGACGCTCGCCGCCTCATCGACCAGACTGGCGCCCCCCTTTATGTCCACACTCTCGACGCCAAGAACGTCGAGCGCCCTGGATCGGACGGCGTCCCTCTCTTTTTCCCCATCGACCCCATTGTCCCCAACGTCCTCCTCAACGACGGCGATTGCATTGCCCTTGGCCACCTCAAACTCGAAGTGATCCACACTCCTGGCCACTCGCCGGGAAGCGTCTGTTTCTATCTGCGTGAACAGAACCTGTTGATCGCCGGCGACACCCTATTTCGAGGCAGCATCGGCAACCTCAGCCTACCCAGCGCAAATCCCCTCCACATGTGGGACAGCCTCAAGAAACTCGCCTCCCTCCCCCTTGAAACGCGCGTCATTCCAGGCCACGGCGGCGACACCTCGATTGGCCAAGAACAGTGGCTCTCCCGAGCCAAAGAAATCTTTTCGGAGTAAAATATGACCCTAGTTGGAAAAAAAGCCCCAGAATTTAAGGCGAAAGCCGTTGCCAAAGATAAGACCATGGATTTGAGCCTTGCTGATTATGTTGGCAAATACATCGTCTTTTTCTTCTACCCGCTCGATTTTACATTTGTCTGTCCCACTGAGCTTCATGCCTTTCAGGAAAAACTGAAAGAGTTTGAAAAGCGCAATGCAGAGCTCATCGGCTGCTCTATCGATAGCTGCTTTTCCCACTCTGCCTGGCTCAACACGCCCAAGGCCAAAGGGGGCATCCAGGGGATCACCTATCCGATCGTCTCTGACATTCACAAGACCATTTCACGCGCCTTTGGAGTGCTGAAAGAGGAGGAGGGCATTGCCTATCGGGGTCTTTTCCTCATCGATCGACAAGGCATCGTTCGCCACCAACTCGTCAACGACCTTCCCCTCGGCAGATCGGTCGACGAGGTGATTCGCCTTCTCGACGCCCTGATTTTCCACGAGCAGAACGGTGAAGTTTGCCCTGCGAACTGGAAAGCTGGCGCCAAAGCCATGAAGCCCAACGAACAGGGCCTCGCCGAGTACTTTCAGCGCTAAATGTCCACGTGAGAAAGTTTCAGGCCAAAGATCCCGATGATGATCAAGCCAATGGAGATCAGCCTTAGGATGTGGTACGAGTCGCCGAAGAAAACGATCCCGCAAATGACAGTTCCTGCAGCGCCGATCCCCGCCCATACCGCGTAGGCTGTGCCGATCGGGATTGTTTTCATCGCCTGGGACACGAAGAAAAAGCTAAAGGCGATAAAAATCACCGTGATGATGCTCGGAATCAAGCGCGTAAAGCCCACGCTATACTTGAGCGCGATCGTGAAGCAGATTTCAAACACGCCCGCCAGAATTAAAAAGAGCCAAGAGATATTCATATCTCGACCAGAATAAGTGGGAAGGGGATTGTTTTGCAACCGCCGTTCGTGTATAGCCCGAACTATGGCTCATTTTAGAAAAGATACCGATAGCATGGGGACTGTCAACGTCCCTGCAAAGGCATATTATGGCGCTCAGACGCAGCGCTCTCTGAAGAATTTTGCCATCGGCCGCGATCTCATGCCCCCTGAATTCATCCGCGCCCTTGCACTCCTGAAAAAAGCCTGCGCCCTGGTGAACAGAGACCTCGGCAAGCTCGACAACAAGAGGGCCGCGCTGATCGTCAAAGCCGCTGAAGAGGTGATTGCCGGCAAGCTCAGCGCCCACTTTCCTCTCCACATCTGGCAGACGGGGAGCGGCACTCAGACCAACATGAACCTCAACGAAGTCATTGCCAACCGCGCCAACGTACTCGCCGGCGGCAAACTCGGCAGCAAAGCCCCCATCCATCCCAATGACCACGTCAACATGTCCCAATCCTCCAACGACGCCTTCCCCACAGCCATGCACATCGCCGCCGCTACACAAATCGCCCCCCTCCTCTCAGCCCTCCGCAGCCTGGCCAAGTCGTTTGAGAAAAAGCAAAAAGAATTCAAAGGCATCGTAAAAATTGGCCGCACCCACCTCCAGGATGCGACGCCCCTCACTCTTTCGCAGGAATTTTCGGGCTACGTCGCCCTTCTCAAGCGCGACATCCACCGCATTGAGCAAGCGCTCGACGGCCTCTACGACCTCGCCATCGGCGGCACCGCCGTTGGAACCGGCCTCAACGCCCCCTCCCATTTTGGCGAGAAGGTGGCCCAAAAACTCGCCTCCCTCACACGCATTCCCTTCCGCTCTCACCCCAATAAATTCGCCGCCCTTTCGGCTCACGACGAGATCGTCTTTGTCAGCAGCGCCCTCAAGACCACTGCCGGTTCTCTCATGAAAATCGGCAACGACATCCGGTGGCTCGGCTCGGGCCCTCGCTGCGGCCTCGGCGAGCTTCTCCTGCCCCAAAATGAACCAGGCTCTTCCATCATGCCTGGCAAAGTCAACCCCACCCAATGTGAAGCGCTCACCATGGTAGCCGCCCAAGTGATGGGCAACGACGTCGCTATCGGCATTGCCGGCTCGCAAGGCAACCTCGAGCTCAACGTCTTCAAACCCGTGATGATCAACAACCTGCTCCACTCCATTCTCCTTCTCACAGACTCTGCCCACAGTTTTGAGCGCCACTGCATTCAAGGGCTCAAGGCCGATCGGAAAAGGATCAAGGAGCAACTCCACAACTCGCTCATGCTGATCACGGCCCTCAGCCCCGTCCTCGGTTATGACAAGTGTGCACAGATCGCCCACCTAGCCTTCCATAAAAACCTCTCTCTCCGTCAGGCAGCCATCAAGCTCGGCTATCTCTCCGGCGCTGCATTCGACAAGCTCGTCGTCCCCGAAAAGATGACCTAGTCTTTGATTTTAATTTGAGGTGAGGAAGTCGTAGAGGTCTTTTTGGTTGGTGATCAGGAAGCTTTTATGGATCTCGCAGACGCTTTGGGAAGCGGTGAGGATTTCGGGGTTGCCCACCCCTGGCATACAGAGGGCTGTGATTCTCTTCGCCTTGTCTTCCAGATACTTCAGCCCCGTGAAATAATCTGGGGGGCTGAAGCCCTCCTCGGCGACCCGAAAGTAGATGATCTCCCGATTGTAGAGGATTGCCTGGACGGCGAAAAAGAGCCCCTGGCTCTCGTGAGGCGGATTGCCCAAAAGATCGTATAACTGAGGCAATTTGCGAAGGACGTACGGTTTTTTAAAAACCCCTTTCTCCGCTTCGCCGAAGAGCGCCACGATCTGCTGCATACCGGTCCCCCAAAAAACCCAGGAATAAGCCAGAAGACTGTTTAATTACAAGTTACCCGCTCTAAAATGGTAAACCCGTGGCAATTCAATAACCGTTGCTTCAGCCTCCATTCGGGATGGCGCGCAAGAAAATCCTCAACAGCAGGCCAGAGCCCCCTTTTTCTTCGATTATAAGATGCGGGATACTCGGAGTAATCCCCCTCATAGAGCTCATCATCGCGATCTCCCCAAGGCTCGCTCGTGTCGTGGAGAGCTATATATTTTCGAACTTGTGAAGAGAAGGTCTCCAATTCATAAGTTAAATGACAATACGTATGGAGAGAATCGATGAAGAGAAGATCGGTCGGCTCGATAGCGATCTTGAGATCGTCTTCTTGTAAAAAACGGAAGGCAATCCCCCTTTTCTCCGCCTCTTCTTGGGCAATGTTGAGTGTTGAGATCTCTGGTTTCCGGATATCAATCCCCAAATAGCTTCGGTGAAGGGCGTTATTTTCTGAAAGCCCTTGGAGAATTCCCCAAGTGGAACAGATCTTATACCCTACGCCAATCTCAATGACCGTGGGACATTCGGAAGCGAGCTGTCTCAGAATGACGAGATGTTCCATGATATCGGAAACTTGGAGGGAGTAGTACTCATAGATCTGACCGAGATCTGCTTTTTGATTTAGATTTTCAATGGATATCTCTGTCAAGAAAGATTCAATATGATTTAACTTCGCCTTTATGGCTGAAATATTGTCAGATCTATTGTCCAAATAAGCAAAGCGATTTTCGACATGGAATTCTATGTTGCACGTGGGAGGAAGGTTTCTCACCAATTTGATTTCCCCATCGTTAAAACCAAAGCAAGATAAAGCTTTTCTTGGATGGGAGTAGAGTTTAGAGCTGTTTTTTTTGAGATATGTTTTAACCTTGCCATTCCTTGCTTTGCGAGCATCGAAAGCTCTGAAAGGTGTCCAGGGAGAGGCGTCGACGCGTATCTCTGAAACATCTTGCAATAAGGCTCTCAGGTCTATGGGGCGAATGGGGAGAAAGTCGCCCTCCATAATCGCAACGATGTCATCGTGATTGGATCCAAAGTGATCGATCGCATACTCCACGCCTTGCAGATGTGGGAGGGGAGAGTAGATGCACTGGATACCCAGCTTGTTGCACTCATTCTGAATCCATTCTTCATACTCAACAATGCCAGCTTCGTTAAAAACGATGAGTTCCCAATCGTCTACCATGAATTTTCGAAGCAGTTTTTCCTGGAGCGAGACTAATTCGGGATGGTCGAAGTGGAAAGAGAGCAAGCGGATCTTTGCAGTCAATGGGACGGCAAGACACAACAAGAACAACAGGTAGCGCATCGGCAGGCCAGTATACATTCCTATCTGCTTTAAAAATAGGAGAAGTTGCTTTGTAACCAATCAATCTAGTACCCTGTCAAGCCGGAAAAATCTTTATTGGGGGGACGATGTTTTTAATCAGATGCATCTTCGCGTTAGTCTGTTCGAATGTCTTTGCGCTGCAGTTCCATAATTCTGAAGAGACACTGAATAAGATCTTCGACATCATTGCCAAGGAGGAGAAAGGTGTCTATTTAAGATTCGGAGATGGGGACGTCGTTTTAGCCAATGGCCATGATGATGGTTTTCAGAAAAATAACGCCGCTTTGCAACGGGAAATGAGAGAGGCCTTTGCATTAAATGGCCCTAATGTTCTCAAATGTCTTCCCTTAGGTTGTAGAGAATTTGGCGGATGGGAACTGGGGATGGTTCCCGGAAACCATGAGCAATCTTACGACTGGTGTAAAGAGATGATCGATCTAGCTGCCCCTTTCTGGAATGGAGAAATGGGCGAGGTCTATTCGATGACTGCTCTAGCGTATTGTTCCACGCATCGTATTGATCATTGCATCCAGTTCCTCCAAGGCCTCAAGAAATCGAAGTGTGCCTTGTTTGTCGGTAACGGCAATATCCCCGCTCCGATCAGAGAATTGCTATTTGGACGGCAGTGTCAATTCGTACCGACTCCTGCGCAGAATTCCTACGATCAAATCGATCGTATCGAGCGGGAATGTTTGGATAAAATCAGAGCCATCGATGGATACAAAATCATTGTCACTTCAATGGGATGTTCAGGAAGAGCTCTGCAGAAAAGGCTGTGGAAGCAATTGGACGATGTTTTTTTATTTGATTTCGGCAGCTTAATGGATGCCATCTGCGGATGGAGCACGAGAGATTGGATTTCCATTACCCGATTTGACCGGCAACAGTTTATGGCGATGTTAGAACAAGGCTTGCGTCCGGGCGTGATTCGGGTTGTTTGTACCTCCGCACTGCTCGATGTTTGTGCTGAGTTGCGAAAACAAGAATATATCTCCGTTCTCGAGCTCTTAAGAGAGTATGGTTACGCTCCTTATGTATTTGAAGCTTGTCATCCCGTTTCCCCCTCTTTTCTCGAAGAATATGCCCCGCATGTTTTCTATTCCAATGTGAACGACCCTCAAATCCACAATAAAGGTGTTAATGAAGTCAAGTCCATGATGGCAGGTTTTAAGCGTTACCGATTCAATGACAACGACATGATCGTTAAGCTCACGGGAAGATATCGCTTCGACAGCCCCGATTTCTTACACCTTGTGGAGGCGCATCCTGAGATAGATGTCTTTGTCAAATGTGAACCCGGCTGGGGACATCCTAAAGGGAAGGCTTTTACCGGCTGTTTTGCAATGCGACATAAATTGTTCAAAGAGATGTTGCGCCAGTTAGACCTCATCAAAATGGAAAGGTATGAAATCGATCTCGAAAGGGAGGTAGCCGATTTTATCAATCAACTGCCAAACCTAGATCGGCGTGTTATGTATCTGGAGAAGATAGGCATGTGGGCCAATATAGGAGGGAGCTGCCCTCCGATCCTATCCTATTGGTGAACAAACGAGATATCACGAGTATACCAATGGGTTGATCTGTTCCTGTAATTGTGGAACTTAGAAATGTCGAGTTTTAGGCCGCGATTGAATTGGTCGAGCAGATAGCGGGGAGAGATGTCTACATGTTGAGTAGCTGAGGTCTCGCTGACGAGATTCAGCGGGATGTTGACCACCAAGGAGGTCGCGTAGCAGAGCCCCACTCCCTCTAGTTTTACACTTTGCAGACGATCTTCCAATGAATTGGGATGAAAATAGGCCTCTTCTCGACAGCACCGCTCGATCTCTTTCTTTCTATAAATGGCCATGTCGACTGTGTGAGGGTAGGCCCAATCTCCCCACGCCGTTTTCAGCTCCCAAAGATAAATCTGATAATCTACCTCGGTCAGAGGGGGAATGCGCTCAAAATGGCTGGATGAGGAGCAATCATCGATATTTTGCCCGAGCCTGAGATAGAAGCCACACGCTTGAGTAGCTTCCAAAACGGTGATGCACTGGTTGAAGTTGATCTCCCCTGTGACAATCATGTCATCGACGGCAAAAGCAATGTAGGGCGCTGATCCCGTTTTGAAAGCCTCTTGGATGACAAGCGATTTAAAATCTTCAGAAGGACATTTTTGTTGGATGGCTCTCACTTTGGGAAACGCCTGAAACACAACGGCATAAGCTGTGTCATAATCGGAATGACTGCATCGATAGATGACAGACGTTTCATGGATATGGGATGAGTAGCTATAGAGAGATTCCAAGAAAGCGTACAGCTGCAGCGGTCGATCGAATGAAAAAACAACAATATCCACTTCGTGAGCGTATAATTGGGTGAGAATAAAGAGAAAAAAGATTCTCATCGCCGGGAATCCAAATAGCCTTGAAGCATGGGGCGCTCCTTGGGGACCCAGTCCAATTCCTCTTCCAAACAAACGATTGTATGGAATGGAAAAGAGGGCTTAGCGCGTGTCCGCCAAGCCATCACAGAGAGGCTCAATTCTTCAGGGAACCAAGAAATACTCGAGTAGACTCTTCCCGTTTCCTGATACCAAGCTTCTAAGAGTCGAACGGAGCGCTCATTTTCTAGATCGAACCCCAAAAGAGAAGAAGAAATATGGGGAATAAGAGGGTATAGCCCCACGGGCACGTTCATCGTGGCGGCGGCTTCGGGGCGGTGGCCGGGGGCATTTTCTTGCAATGACCCTACGCTAATAAAAAAGTGTCCGTTCTTCCTGACCTCGGAGAAGATCATCTCCAGATTAGTTAGAGGATGAATCGCCGAGTCCATCCAAAGAACATCCCTGTAACCCAAGGTCCTAGCTTCTTGAAGAAAAGCGACCTTAAAGGAGTAGGGGGCATGGCAAATCTTTAGCCCCCCGTTCTGTGTATTGGGAAAGCCGCCGACGCGAAGAAGCACATGGCCGCTGTACCCACTTTCTTCTAACTCAGCGAGAAGGAGCCGCGCCTTCTCCTCGTAAATGCCGTTTCTAGAGGCAAACAGCAAGATGCATCTTCTCTCCGACTCTGGGGTGATATGGAAGCTGTAGTGCTCGATCACCGGCATCTCCCCATTGGGGCCTACCAGCATGAAATTCCGCATCTGGCTGAGTCTCACTTCATGGGCAGGAGTTCGAGGAATATTGAGAAAATCCCTTTGATGGTGCAAGTAGTACTCGAGACGTCGATACTCTTCGAGCGTCGGATTGTTGATGTCCTGAATGGAGGCCCACACCGCCTCTAAGGCGCTATCGTGAAACGCGTAGGCGGAGCTAAAAAGAAAAAGACAAATAAGAAATTGCTTCACTGTTGTATGTACCCGGGGTAGCTATTATCGGAAGGTGCTCCTACGCGATTAGAGACGATGTCCTCGTTGACCGAATAGATCTGAATATCGGGGACCATCCAAAAGTCAAAATCATAGGGGAGATAGAGCCGGTAGGTTCTGAAATAATCCAAGATTTTCTTCATCCCTGAGCGCCTCACCAACATGGAATAAGCTCCATAACGCATTCCGATTCTAGAGAGATTGTGACTAATTGGATAGAAGCGTTGCAAAAATACATCGATAGGAGGGAGATTGATATTGGGTCTAGCGGCCATCGCTCGGCAAGGAACGGGGATGCCATTCTTGTCCTTTTCATCCGTGTCGGTGAATAATAGGTCCCAATTCTCTACACGGCTATCTAGTTCTTGAATACGCTCTGAAAGGATGTTGGGGTCACAAAGGGCCATGGCGTCATCTTCCATCACCCAGATAGTTTCATAACCCGAATTGTAGGCGTCTTGCAGAACAGATAAGTGGCTTAAAACGATACCGATCGCTCCGGGAGACAGTCCCAAAGTAAAATAGGCGTCATCGGTGTCTTGAAGATTTGTATTGCTCACGTAGATGCGTCCATCTACCTCTTTATAGATGGTGCTTAAAAACTCCTCTTCCAACACTCCTGGGAAACGGATTCCGAGTTGGTTGATGGTCGCCATATCGAGCTTCCATCCGTTCACCGCCGAAAAACGGTAAGGAGAGATCCCAAACTGTTGCAAATTCTCTACGGCCAAAGCAAATTTTTCAGGCCTTTCATCCAAATTGATCATGTAGATGAAATCGATCCCATCGATCTGATGGGGGGAGGATTTGTCTTCAACCCGCCGTAAAATACGCTCGAGATCTAGAGGAGGAGAGAGGCGACGAGGAGGGGAGGCTTTCGGGTTGTAACTCAAGCTTCTAAAAAAGGCCTCTAGCAGCCCTTTTTTGACATAAATCGCCTCGCCTTCGCCATCCTCCTTATACCAATGGATCATCAGGGCGAACCCCAAGCTCTGTAGGCATTGGTCTAACTTTTGGCCCCACTGGCTGTAGGGGCCGTAATGCGTTTTTGTATAAACGACTTTCGATGACTTCAGAAGATTTGGCGCCCTTTCAAGAAGATAGACCTCGATCCCATTGCTATCTACCCACGTCAGGTCTCCCTCCAAGCCCTCCCGAGGTTTAAAAGGATCTTCTGCGACGAACGACCCTTGCGGCCAATGCCGCATGCACGTGCACTTGCTCTCCGCATTGCCATCCAGACCCACCACTTTAGGGTTGTAGGGCAAAAAGCGATCGATTAGATACATCTTCTTCTCTACGGAGTCGGGATAGAATCCAGTGGCGGTGATAACGGAGTATTCACCGCTCCAGAGAGAGCTCACTAAGAGGAAAATAATGAATGATTTCATCTTTTAAAGATAAAGCAAATGCTGTCGTAAAAATGGATCGATTTGATGTCTCTTTCCCATATGGTTAAGTCTTCGAAAAAAGACTTTGGAAATGTATAGGTACCAAACTGATCTACTCCCAGATCCACTCTAATTTTTGCCATGTCTCTATTGGCACACCCTATGTAGGCTCCGACATAGTTGACCTTATCGACCAACTTTTTTAAGAACTCAGTTGTTGAATTGGGAGAGGATCGGGGGCTGCCAGGTTTACCTCGCCCTCCAAATGCTTGCCAATAAGAGGTGTGTAGATCTTCGATCACATACACTCCTCCGCTTTTCACATAGGGAAAGAGATACTTCAGCGTGGCGATTTGATCGTCCATCTGATGACTAGCGTCATCAATAATGATGTCAAATTCCTCAACCTGCGTAACTACCGAGTCAAGAAATGACTCATCTGCCTGGTGGCCCAAATGAAAATGGGAGCGAGTAGAAAGATGGGCGACTTTATGGATATCTATGTCGATATTGTCTATATAGTGCAAGCTGGCTTCGGGAAAATATTCTTCCCACATGGAGGCAGATCCACCTGCCCCAAAACCGATCTCAAGAAGGGTGAGTTTGTTATTTCGTTTGGAGGAAAAATATTGATCATAGATGGAGAGATAATCGTGATCTCCTTTCGTGTTTACATATTTATTGGCAATTGTTTCTAACTCGCATTCCGCATAGAGAGAAACAAGAAAAAGGAGAGGGAGAAGGATCTTCATCATGGGAGCTCCGAGTTTGAGAGGAAGATACTAGATGATGGAAACTCATTTGTAAATAGCAATTTCTTTTGATTTTACACGCCAGGGTTGCCGTTTGCTTTCTAATTATAAAGTCGCCAAAATCGACCGTCTGCAGCATCAATAAGTAAACCATTTTCTGAAGCAAAGAGAGTTACCATTTTTCGAATTGATGGGTAGGTCCAATCATCTCCGCAGAGAATTCCGTGGCTTCTAACAAAAGGAAACCACGCATTTAAATCAGCATAGACCTCCTCTTCTTCATGGCCAGCATCGATAAATACTAAGTCTGCGATAATTCCTCTCGCTTGTAATTCTTTGGCAGCCGTCAAACTATCCATTTTTATAGGGATAATCACTTTGGTAAGATTTGCATGAATTACATTGGACAAGAATTGTTCGTAGAGATACGGAAGAGCGGGATGGTAAGCACTTTTCCCCAACTGGTGTTCTGCAGAACCTAACCAATGATCCACGGCATACACTTTACCTCCAGAAGGCAATAAAGAGGCGATGTGTCTAGTGGACTCTCCCAACCAACATCCAACCTCAATAACAACTTGAATTTCATACTGTTGAAATAGTTTTTCAATCTGTGCCTTATTCCCGCCATACCACCCATGACCGTCGAAAGGTAATACTGTGACACCAGAATATGGATCCGGTAATGGCTCTGTCGCTTCTATCTGGAGTAAGCTGAGGATAGAAAAAATGATCAATGTGATGAAGGACTTATTAAACATAACATTCTTAATTAAAATTCCGATAATCTATTTTTCAATTCGTTGATTAGTTCTTTTTTTTCTCTATTTATCCAGAATGTTACGCCGGAACCATATTTAGAAACGATTTCTTCGTAGTTATCCGGACATCTCACTTTATAGTAACCAAACATCCGATGTTGCGTACAAGCCGTATCATGCGCAGCAATTATATCGGCTCGATTGAATAGCGCATTCACGATATCCCCCCGAATATGGGTCCCAGGATCGACAAAGACAAGATCGAAGTGTTGGTCGCAAAAAACCTGATCACACAATTGATCGATCTCTAGAAGATAAGTATTATCTATGGTTGCTGGATCCAGCTGTTCATGCGCTCGTTGATCGGCTATGTCGAATCTTGCTGAGAAGACGTGCATAGATGGGCACCAGTGCGTATAAATGCTGAACGCGTGATTGCATTTCTCATACCACGGTTCTACATCCTTGCGTCGACTCTCTACAACGAGCTCTATTGAGGTGACGTTTTGACAATGTTTTAAGAAAAAATGAGTCGCTCGGCCCATCCCAAACTCTAGAAAATTATCAACGGACTGTACCTGAAAGAGCTGATGAAATGATCTGACATGATCGGTCCAAGGATCTGCAATTAGAGATTCATAGGACATCGGCTGATCCAGAACGTCTTCACTATAAACAACACCAACAAGCGAAGATAAAAAACACCAATATGTCCATGCTCGCATAAATTCCTTCGATATTCAGGAGAGTTATAACACCTTCAAAAAAACAACTACTAGCAAAATTTGAAGACGGCCCATACAATTGGTAAATTTAAAATCCACAAAAGAGGAAACCATGAACACCGGTTGGCGATTAGCAGCCTGTCTGTTTTTTTGTTGCCTGCGCTTTGTCCACGCTGATGATAGAAGTCCATACCCACCCTACATTACCGGAGATGCATTCAGGTATCATTGTGATTTTATTATAGACGAAACCAACCAAAAACTAGACTGCTCTAAAATAGATCAGAAGTGCAAAATTTTTGTAAAAACAGAAATGGTTCCCTATTTTTTTAAGACTTACCACCATCAAATCCCTGTGAAATACGTGTTGGTTTCTCACAATAGCGATCAACCAGCTCCTGGGCCATCCGGCTCATATCTCGACGATGATAAAATTCTGGCGTGGTTTGCCCAAAATGTCGAAGTAATCCACCCTAAGCTGCGACCTATCCCCATCGGATTGGAAAATCGCTATTGCCCCAATGGAGAAATGACTCTAATCAGTGGAGCTCGTCAACGCCTTCAAAACCAACCGAAAACGACTCTAGCTTATCTCAATTTTTCAACATGGACTTGCCCTTCAGTACGACAAGAAGTCCTAAATCTATTTCAACACCGCGGATCCTTCCAAGTTGGAGAGCGAAAACCATATCTTGATTATTTAAGCGATGTCGCAAGCTCCTTATTCGTCCTTAGCCCACGAGGCAATGGTTTAGATTGCGTTCGCACCTGGGAAACTTTGTATATGAAAACAATCCCCGTCGTTAAGACATCTGCAAGTGATTCTCTCTTCGATGGATTACCCGTACTTATCGTCGATGACTGGACTACTGTTACCGAAGACTTTTTGCACAGAAAATATCAAGAGATCTCTCAAAAACCCGTCTTCTGGGAGAAATTAAACGTAGAGTATTGGCTCGAACAAATTGACGAGGCTTTAAATGAAAAGTAAACTGCTTCTTGTCTTATTCGTGACATTAACTCGCCTACAAGCGACGCCTTGCGTTCCCTTCGAAACTTCGATGAACACTCTCGTTAAACAGCTCCCCACAGAAAACAAAGACTGGCAACTCCTCTCCTCATTATACAAAGACTATTGCAATAGTGAACGTCCCACTGATACTTACATTATTCCCAAAATGATCCACCTGATTTGGTTAGGAAGTCCTATGCCAGAAGAATGTAAATTAACGCTTGTTTCATGGGAAAAATTCCATCCAGATTGGGTCGTAAAAGTATGGACAGATGCGGATACAGCCTCTTTTCCCTTTATCAACAGGGAAGCCTTCGATCGGGCTCAAAATTTTGGTGAAAAATCAGATATTTGGCGTTATGAGATTCTCTACCGATATGGGGGGCTTTATGTCGACACAGACTTTGAGTGCCTACAACCTTTCGATTTTCTGCATAGAAGCTGCGAATTTTACACAGGAGTCGGCCAAAATGTAAATCCCCAATTATGGATCGGTTTAATTGGCTCCGTCTCAGGACACCCTATTTTAAAGGCAACGATTGATAATCTGCGGACAAGCCTTGCAGATCACAACTATGAGCGCATCATGAGTGAAACAGGAGCTTACCTTTTTACACGCATGTTTCTGGCTGTGGCCCCGCAATGTAAGCGAGCTACCGTTGTCCCTTTCCCAGTCACTTTTTTTTATCCTTTTCCAGGAGGAGAAAGGCACCGCAAAGACGTGCAAAATATCAAACGGGAGTTTCTCTGCCCAGAGAGCATGGCTATTCACTATTTTGCAACGAGTTGGCAACGTGACCACCTGCCTCAAAGCCCTAATAAATAGGATTGGAATTATGGATATACTTTTGAAGTATTTTTTCGCCCACTGTTTGCTTTGTGTGTCTTTCCTGCAAGCCAATCAATGTGAAACAGTGTTCACAGACATTTGGCAAAACAACTATTGGGGAGGAGATTCTCGATCTGGAACCGGCTCAGATTTAATACAAACAGAGGTTATAAGAGGAGCGTTACCTGCTCTTTTAAAAAAATACGAATGCAAGATCCTAGTGGATGCTCCCTGTGGCGATTTTTATTGGATGAAATATGTCGATTTGCCCGTGGAAAAGTATATTGGCATCGACATCGTAAAACCGCTTGTATGGCAAAATCAGGCCTCTTTCGGCAATTCTATCTGCTCTTTTATCTTCTCAGACATCACGAACCAAATTCCCCCGAAAGGAGATCTCATACTCTGCCGAGATTGTTTGGGTCATTTTTCCTATGCAGATATTGCTAAAGCTATCAGAACATTTAAAAAAAGCGGATCTACTTATCTATTAACTACTTGTTTTACAGAATCGGAACATTATATGATGAATGTTGAAATATCAACAGGGGAGTGGCGTCCGCTGGATCTTAGATTAGCTCCTTTTTATTTCCCAGAACCTCTCGAAATCATCAACGAGAACTGCACTGTCATTGACAACGCATGGAATGACAAGAGCCTCTTTCTCTGGAGAATTGAGGACTTACCTGATTTAGAGATTAAATAAGGTTATCGATGAAAAAAATCTGTACCACATTCCTGTGGATCGCTCAAATCATTGCTGCAGAACCTCCTCGGACAGTCCCCCCGAACCAATGGGCCGAATTTACTCTGAACGGCCAGATTCCCATCTTTTCTTGCTATCGAAATGACAGCTATCCCCCAGAACATCCGATTGTCTATGACTTTGAAACAGTCGAACAGCTCAAACAAAAAGCACTCGCAAAAGAGCGAAACTATTATGGGGAAACCGATACCTTTCTCTATGCAGCACTGGAAGCCTATCCGATTCGCGGCAAAACAGTAGCTATTATGGGATCAAATATTCCTTGGTACGAAGCAATTGTTTTGGCATATGGGGGGAAACCCGTAACCATCGAATATAATCGGATTGTCTCCACTCATTCAGATCTAACTGTAATGACTGTCGATGACTATGATGCCCATCCAGAAATGTTCGATGCGGTTATCTCCATTTCTAGTTATGAACATGATGGCTTAGGAAGATATGGAGATCCTATTGATCCTCGTGGAGATCTGAAAGCAATGGAAAGAACAAAAAAAATGCTCCGCCCTGAGGGAGTTTTATTTTTGGCAGTTCCGATCGGTAGAGATTTACTCGCATGGAATGTCCATCGCGTTTATGGAACTAAACGTTTCCCCATTCTGATTGAAGGATGGGAGATTGTACACAGCTTTGGATTTCAAGAGTCTGATTTCCAGAGAGATGAGCAAGGTTTTCAGCCTGTTTTTGTTTTAAAATGAGTCAATCACTCCCCCTCATAACCTGGGGTTCCGTTGTCTGAGAGGGTGTGGGGCATATTCGAGACAACGTCTGAGGTCAACGAGTAACGGGAGATATTGGGCATCAGATAGTTATCCATGTCGTAGGGGAGAAAAATCTCGTGTTCGAGAGCAAAATCCAAAAGCTTCTTGATCCCTGAGCGGCGGATGATCATCGAATGGGCCCCAAATCTCGCCCCAATTTTTCGAAAATCGGGGCTGATTTGGCAATCGATTGTGTATTTCTCGCTGGTCCTCTCCGCGAGAGAACAATCCATATCGGGCCTTTTGGCAGCGCCCGATGCGCGCACGTACTCTCCCGGCCCCGTCCGGATATCTTGGTCTGTGAAGAGGACGTCCCAGTTTTCGCGCCCCACCAGTTGGTCGAGCCGATTGATCAGGTCGGGGATAAGGGTCGGATCTTCCAATACCTCAATGTCATCTTCCATGACCCAAATCGTTTCATAGCCCGATTCCCAAGCATCTTTAAGAACGGATATGTGGCTTAGGGCACATCCGATGGTTCCTCGAGCCATCCCATGGCAAAAATAGGCTTTTCCATACTGCGACATAAATGCATGGCTCCTGAGATCCCTTCCCCCCGGAGGGAAAGAGGTGGCCATGAGCGCGGTCATTCCGGGGCGAAATTTCAGTCCCACCTCATTGATCGCCTCGACCGTCAATTCCCACCCGTTTACCGCCGAGAAACGGTAGGGGACAATGCCGAAAGGGAGGAGCTCCTCTAATGACCTGGCAAACTTTTCGGGCCGCTGGTCAAGGTTGATCATGTAGATGAAATCGATCCCAGGCATCTGGTGCCCTTCTCCCTTCCCCAACGCCGGTTTCAGATGCTTAGAGACAGACCCATCCACGCTAAATACAAAGAGCCAGGAGAGAAAAAAAAGCTTAATTAAATATCGAATCATAGATCCTGCGCTGAACAAAGGTAGCTTCCCCTTGAAGTCCCTCTAGATACCAGTGGGAGATGAGGGCAAATCCATGCTCCTCTAGGAATTGCTTCAGTTCGCGGTACTGCGTTGTCCCTTTCCGGAATTGGGACAGGTTTGTCTTGGTGTGGACGACAGCGACCGTTTTGAGGATTTCGAGAGAGCTCTTTAAGATTTGCAATTCAGATCCTTCCGTATCCAAGTGGAGAAAGTCGATGTGGTCGATCTGATTTTCCTTGCACCACTCATCGAGGACGACGCAGGAAACCTCGACGCTAGGGCCTTTAAAACAATTAAAGACGTCTCCTCCAAAGCAAAATCCATCGAGTAGGGAGCTCCACGGCTCCAATCGGATGTCGTTGCCATACACGCCGTGGTTGAGGTGCAGCGGCGCCATGCCCCGAACCGAGTGGAGGGCCGCGTTGATGGCCGTCACATTGGGGAGCCCCTCCACGTTTTGCAGCAACGTTTTAAATGCTCTCGGATTGGGTTCAAACACAATGACCCGCCCGTAAGGGTACCTTTCTGCAACTTCTTTGGCGTTTTCTCCCTCAAATCCACCCGCTTCAACGATGATCGGATCATGGGGGAGATACATCCACACATTGATCGTAGAATTCGCAATCTCGGAGGTGGGCTTGCCATAAATCCCAATTCCCTCATACCGAGGGGGGTGCTCATTGGCATGAGCGGCAAGGGCAATCCAACAGAGAAAGAGGCAGTTTCTCATCACCGTTTCCTGAACAAGATCGTATTCCCGCCATCGATCACATTCAAACAATCGCAAGTTTCAAAGAGGAGGTTGAGCGATGACTGCAGGTTGTCAAGAAGACTATCGTTTAGCCAAATGTAGCCGCCAGGGCGAACCTTTGGCAGATAGAGCTTAACGTCCCGATTGGAGACGCGTTCGTTGTGATTTCCGTCGAGATACAAGATGTCGATAGGGCCTATCGCATAAGAGGCTAGCGCTGAGGTGGTTCGTAAAGTAATGACGTAGTCCTCTAGCTGATACTGCGTCAACATGTTCAAATAGGAGTTGTAGATCTCATCGTAATTGACTTGGGCCCACCAATTGATGTGGGGCTGGTCTTTGACTGGGTCAAAGTGGCGGATGGCCTCCTCTTTGCTCCATGGGTCGACCCCGATCACAACACCCCGACCCAAGAATTGCAAGGTAGCCGCAACTGGGAGGAGGGAACGCCCTCCAAACACGCCAATTTCGACGCAAACATCGGGCTTGACCTCCAAAACGAGGTCGATGAAACTCAACGCCTTCTCTTTCGTGCACCACCCATACAAATTCGGGAGGCCCTGCGAGACTTTCGCCTTCAAATCATCGACCGGATTTGCGTAGAGAGAAAGAGAGAAACAGAAAAAAATGAGCCACTTTTTCAAGCGTCAACCTTCAAAAGAACGGGAGATTCTAGCACAAAAAGAAATTTTAGCAAGCCAGTTTTACAGTGGATCGAGCATCTTGGACAAGACTTGTTTAAACCTGAGAATCTGGGTCTTAGAGCCCGGAGGAAATGCGATCCAATCTTTGTTAAAGATACAGTGCATTTCATAGCCAAGCGAGGCAAGAAGGGAGAAGATCTGATCGGCATTTTCTTTCTGCCATACAGGGTCTTCATTTAGATGGGACCCATTCAACTCAAACATAATCACCGGGTTGTTTCTTAAAATGGTTTCCTTGGCTCCCCGCAGAACAAAAAGTTCATAATTTTCCACATCTATTTTAATGAAAGAAACGTTTTGGAGATTCAAACTGTCCAGAGGGACCATTTGGGCCGGTTCTCCACCCTCTCCAACCCCTGTTCCTCCCTCATTGGCCAGGTCAACGGGCGTCAGATGAATCGCTTTGGAGGTTTGTCCAAGAGCTTTGCATAGAGAGATCACGTTTGAGCATTGATTTAGCTCCAGGTTTTCCAATAGTTCTCTGTACATTTTTTTCTGTGGCTCAAAAGCAATCACTGCACCGCGAGGACCCACTTTCCGAGATAGACAAATAGTGTGTACGCCAATGTGGGCTCCAATATCGATTGCTAAGGTACCCTCTCTTGTAAATTTCTCCATCAAAATAGCTTCATTTCCCTCCCAATTAAGCCCCTGTCGGAGAATCGATTTTATCGAGTCTGGCAATTCATCCACATAATAACTCGCATTGGCTGCAGGCACGTGACATTTTTGGTAATTTCCTCGATGAAATGCTTCTTTTTCCTGACGCATTTGTTCTGCGGAAAAGGAATCAAAGAAACTATTTTTGATGAAAATGGCGCTCCCTTCCAATCCCTCTCGATACCAGTGAGCCAGAAGTCTGTACCCATGTTGTTCGAGAAAGGTTCTCAGAGAGGAAAAGTGGGTTGTTCCTACTCGAAATGGGTAAAAATTTGTCCGAATATGTATGCACGTCATTGTCTTTAAAATTTGTGGAGAACTCATCAAGACCTGGAGTTCCGATCCGCCCACATCTAGACGGAGATAATCTATGTGATCGACTCCCTTCTCACTGCACCACTCATCGAGGGTAACGCTTTGTACAGCGATTAGGGGTCCCTGATAGTGAATGCGCATATCGGGGCTGGGTTGGAGCAAAGAGCTCGCATGCTCGAATATTGGATTATCACCCGTGGTGCCGTAGCAGACGAAAAATGGGGCGATCCCCGGATGGTCGCTTAGCGCCAGTGGAAAGCAGTGAATCGAATCGAAAGCAGCCGTTTGAGAACGCAAGAATTCGAAAGCATGAGGATTGGGTTCGAAAGAGAAGATTTGCCCATTGGGCCATTGGCGTGCAAAACTCAAAGTCTCTGTTCCGTAATGTCCTCCAGCCTGAAGCAGGACGGGGTTTGAGGGGAGGAAAAGGGAAATAAGATCGATCGTCTGGTTCTTGCCCCACAGCTCGAAACTCCCCTCAAACCGCTCTGGATACTCAGCCAGAAGAGGAAGACAAATAATGGAGAACCAAATCAATTTCAAAGGTCAGCCTACAAAAGAACGGGGGATTTTAGCACAAAAAGAAATTTTAGCAAGCAGAGGGGGTTGATTCGTATATTGCCACCGGAGTATCATATCCAACTAAATTTTTTACTATACGGGGAGAGTTTATGGCAGTACGACCTATAGAGAGTCCCACTTGTCCCGTTTGTCTTGGGGAGTATTCAATTCCAGCGAAGCGCATATGCATTTTGCTATCTTGTGGTCATAGCTTGTGTGTCGTTTGTCAAGCGCGCATGGATGAGGCATCCATAACAAGATGCGCCCTTTGCAGAAAGGAAGGGGTTTACGAAAAGATAGATATCGCTGTGTTTTCCCTTTCGCAAACGGTTCCTGCACGTGTGGCAATCAGCCAGCAGCGGCTCAAGGCCCTCGCGAGTCCAAATTTGGCCCTATATCAAGAGGGAGAACTATACTACGAAGCGATCAAGGTACTCTCGGGGATGGTGCAAGTTGGAAAAAGGAGTGCTCTACAGTCCCGAGTGCACCTTGATCTAGCGCTCATTTTTGCTCATATCGGATCGATGAACAATGCATTGCTTCATCTTAATATCTTGCTCAGCGACAGAGCAGATCCTCACTATTGCGAAGCACTTTTCCAACGCGCTCTACTCAGTCAAGCAAAAGGTTTTTGGGACGACTCTAACAACGACTTGAATGCATATATGTTGGATCGAAGAATTCGCCGCCAGGCCGATTGTTCTAGGGCGCTTCGAGAACTTGAAAAGAATCGAAAAGATCAAGAGCGATCGGGAAGTTGTTGCTGTTTATTTAGATAGTGGGGGCACCCCACATCCGATAGCGCATGGGACAAATTCCCCACGACGTCGTCAGAAACCGTGAATAGCCGGATGCCGCGGGCGTAGATGAGATCCATATCATAGGGCAAATAGATGTGGTGTGCTTTGAAAAATTGGAGCAGCTTTTTCATGCCGCTTTGCCGGACGATCATCGAAGTGGTCCCATACCGGTTGGCGATCCTCCTAAAGTCGGGGCCTATGTCGACTTTCATCGAATAGTCGTTAGCGTATTGGAAAAAGGCATAATCGGGTCTCTTTGCAGCCCCATAAGCGGGGGCGTAGTGTCCCTGGGCAGTTTTAAAATCTCTGTCGGTGAATAAGACGTCCCATCCCTCCCTCCCCACAATGCCATCGAGTTTCTCAACGAGCTCAGAGAGCACTCGGGGATCGCGCCTCACTTCGATGTCGTCCTCCATAATCCAGATCGTCTCATAGCCGCTATCCAATGCATCTTGGAGGATAGAGAGGTGGCTGAGCGAGCAGCCGATGGCGCCGCGGGGCAAGCAGTGGACAAAATAGGTTTGCCCCAACTGTTCGATAATTTCGTGCCTTTCCTTTCCTCCTGCCTCTAGCGGATAGCGAGTGGCCATAAAGCCCCCCTCCATCTCTTCAGAGAAGCAGACCCCTACGTCTTGAATCGCCTCGAGGCTCATTTCCCATCCATTGACGGCGGGGAAACGGCATGGATGAATGTGAAACGGAGCCAACTGATCTAGAGACGCTTTGAATTTTTCAGGCCTTTGATCGAGGTTGATCATATAGATGAAATCGATGTTTTGCATCGAGTGATCGCCCGATTTATCTGGCACTTGTTTAAAGTGATCCTCCAGATCGCCAAAGAGGCAAGAAGAGGCAAAGAAGGTGAATAAAAACCAGTTCATAGAGACAAGGATCAAATCAGAAAAGGATTTTTTCTCCAAGGGTTTTGGACAACGCAAATGACCTAAAGGAGCGGAAATATGCTGAGGAGACGCCTTAGCGAGAGTCTCGGGTCCAAAACACCAATGAAAGGATATCGCAGAGGCAGGGCAAGAACTGAGACGCAGAGGGAAAATAAAGGGAAAATAAAAAATTTGAAGAGATGTCTCTTTTCCATTAGTATTTCTCCAAGTTTGGTGTGTAAATGGCAACCTATCAAGATCAGGAGTTAACGCGTAAGATCATAGCTGCGGCCATTGAAGTGCATAAACATCTAGGTCCGGGGCTGTTAGAATCTGCCTATAGGATATGCCTCTGTTTAGAACTGGAATGCGCGGGTTTAAACTACAAACAGGAATTGACTGTACCACTGGTCTACAAAAACAGGAAACTCGATTGTGGGTTTCGCATCGACTTTCTTATAGAGAATCAGATAATTCTTGAACTAAAGTCCGCCGATTCAATTCTCCCTGTCCACAAGGCGCAACTTTTGACTTATCTGCATCTAATGCATAAGCAAGTAGGCTTGCTGATCAATTTTAATGTTCCAGTGCTGAAAGAGGGAATCCGACGTTGTGTTTTAAAAGCGCATGAAGTGCTCGATGAAGTAGGTTCTCTCGCGCCCCGCGATTGATTTATTCCTCTGCGCCTCTGCGTCTCAGTTCTTGCCCTGCCTCTGCGATATCCCTTCATTGGTGTTTTGGACCCAAGACTCTCGCAAATTTGTGTAAATCTTTCCAAAAAATGTTCTTTCATTCATCATGCTCCAGAATTTAGTGGGTCAATGAAATGATCAGATTCCTGTTTCTTTGCCTCTCCTTTTCCTGCTACGGAGCCGTGCTGCCCCATCTTCCGAAAGTGCCCCACGATGCAGATTGCATCTCCATCCCCAATATCGATTTCATTTACTTGATCAACTTAGATCAGAGGCCGGAAAAATATAAGGCTTCCATCGACCAACTCCACCCCTTCAGCATCCAGCCCATGCGCATCTCCGCAGTCTACGGATGGTATCTCCCTAAGCAGCTGCTCCATGATATTGGGCTCGTGTTCACCCCCGAAATGTGGAGAGGGAAAGAAAATGTGCTCTACGTAAAAGAAACGGGTTACTACCAGTTTATCGGCCTCAATGAGAGTTGCTACGGGTCCCCCTTCTTTTCCAGCTGGATGACCCCAGGGGGCATCGGATGCACTCTGAGCCACCTTTCCGTTTTGCAAAATGCTGAACTTTTAGGGTTTGAGACGATTTGGATCTTGGAGGATGACATCGTCGTTCTCAAAGATCCCCATCTCCTCTCTCAACGGATCGTTGAGCTGGATGGGTTGGTAGGCAGGGAAGGGTGGGACATCCTCTATACGGATCCCAATCACAACACCGTCGGCGATGAGACGAAAGACCTGCTCGAGCAATGTCCCATGAAATGGCGCCCCGATATGCCCCACTTTGATCTCCGATCCATTTTCGAATACACGCGCCTGGGCGAACACTTCTTTAAAATCGGCGGCAGGCTGCGGACCCATTCGATGATCATCCGAAAAAGCGGCATCGAAAAAATCATGGATTTCTATAGGACACATGGGATTTTTCTCCCCTATGACCACGAACTCTCTTTCATTCCAGGCCTTAGGTTCTATGTTGTGGATGAAGCCATTGTGGACTGCGAAGATCATGAGAGCGACACCAAAGATAGGCATTTCTGATGAGATATCTCGTTTTATTTTGTCTGGTTGTTTCGGCGTTTGCCGATATTGAGGATCACTTTAAAAAGGTCACAGGTAAAGAGAGTTATGTCTCTTCAATGAGGAACGTCGACTTCATCTACCTGATCAATTTGGATCAAAGGCCCGAAAAATGGGCCCATTGTGTAGAGAGTTTGGCTCCCTATGGGATTTTACCCTACCGGTTCTCCGCGGTGAACGGTTGGGAGCTTTCGTGGGAAGCCATCGTCGATGTCGGAGTTCCCTACGAACCGTGGATGGATAAAGGGTGGGTGGCAACCTGGTATCCCAAAGACATCGAGGGTCGGACCGAAAACGAGGTTTTTGGAACCCCGGGGAAGACCTATTTCATGAAAGGGTTGACGCGCGGTGGCATCGGTATTACGCTCAGCCATCTCTCTATTCTCCAAGATGCATGGGATAGCGGCTATGAGACTATCTGGATCATGGAAGACGATATTGAAGTGATACAAAATCCACACCTCATCTCCGATCTCATCGAAGAGCTGGATGCAGTCGTGGGGAAAAAGAAATGGGACGTCCTCTTTACCGATCCCGATACAAAAAACCAGCAGGGAGAGTATGTCCCCTGCCCCTACTTCGCTTGGAGGCCCAATTTCGTCCCCCGCAACCAGCACCGGTTTGCCCAGGTCGAAGAGGTGAGTCCCCACCTGCGTAAATTAGGGGCAAGGTATGGAGCCTATTCCATGATCATCCGCAGATCGGGGATCAAAAAGCTCCTCGACTTTTTAATCAACAACCACATTTTCCTCCCTTACGACATGGAGTACACTTTGCCCAATACCATCCGCCTCTTCGTGTCCACTCAAGACATCGTTTCCACGCAGCCCCAAGCCGCAACCGATAACGGAACCCCCAATTACCTAGGTAGGTGACATGAGATTTATTCTAGTATTCTTCGGATGTGTAGTGTCCCTATTGAATAGTTCGTCGCTTTTCGGCAACTATTGCCCAAACGGGTATGAGGGGCTGAATCTAATTTGGAAAGGAGCCGCCAAAGCAGAGGATCGACTCGATATAGTGAGCCTATTTCTGCCAGACAATCCCATTGTATTTGAAGCGGGAGCGTTCGACGGAACAGATACCATAACCTTAGCTAAAAAATGGCCAGAAGGAAAGATCATCTCTTTTGAACCGAACCCAAATGCCTTTTCAAAATATCAGAAAAGAGCCCGATGGCTGCCAAATACATCGGGGTACAACCTCGCTGTGAATACATACAACGGCTTTGCAACATTTTATCTTTCCTGGGGATACGGCGGAAATAATCCAATTTTTGAAGGGGGAAGCTCCCTATTAAAACCTAGCAAGGAGAAGGCGGCCGACTACGAGGGCCCCATCATTACAGTGCCTTGCGTCGTTTTCGATGATTGGTGTGAGGAACACGGAATCGAAGCGGTTGATTTTATGTGGCTGGATCTCGAAGGTTTTGAAATACAGTTCCTTACAAGTTCTCCAAAGATATTGAAAACCGTCCAGGTCATTTATACAGAAACGAATTTTAAGCAACTTCGAGAAGGAACAACGCAATTTGCCACTTTAGTTGCTTTCTTACAGGATATGGGATTTGTAGTCATTGCGCATTGGTATAACGACGGTTTCCAGGGAGATGCAATTTTTGTTCGGAAAGAAAGACTGAACTGATAGGGGTGTGTTGCATAACCCCTAGTCTAGCTCCACGCGAAGCTTGTTTTCCCTCTGCGTCTCTGCGTCTCAGGGATCTGCTTTGCCTCTGCGATTGCTCTTTGCGAGAATCTCGGGTCCAAAACGCCAATGAAAAGATATCGCAGAGGCAGGGCAAGAACCGAGACGCAGAGACGCAGAGGAAAAATTTTGGAAATACCCCTCAAAAACTCTGGTTTAAATCCTGCTGAGGCCCACAAGTTATGCAACGGTCTCAGCGATTACATCGTCTACGTCGACGAAAGTGGCCGGATACGGCTTCTATCTATACCCTCTAGAAAGCGAAAAACCCCAAGGAAGTCCTTGAGGCTAAACGCCGGCCAGGTAGTCCCAACCCATTTAGACCTCATTTTAAGCCACACCGAGATTTTTATCACTACTTTTCGGCACTGTAATATGTAAAGCCGCTTTACATTGAGGATTGAAAAATAATGGATTCCTCGTGTATCGTTTCACCTCCCCTAACCAACGAAAAAAGTTATGACAACGATCACAGAAGCCTCTACACGTGTACCAGCACCCCAATTCCATTCTTATTCTAAGGAAACGGTAGGAGGCGCACTCCACCTGGTCAGTCGATTTGCC
>DATIIR010000087.1:0-17522 GCA_035479435.1 Chlamydiales bacterium | reverse complement strand
GGGGCCGGTGGATTCGGTGGCACCGGTGGCGGTGGGGGCGGTGGATTTGGCGGCGGTGGTGGCGGCGCCCCGAATAGAGGGGCCGGCGGCGGCGGATTTGGCGGTGGCGGTGGCGGTGCCAGTGCAAGTAATGGTTCCGGGGGAACTGGTGGATTTGGCGGGGGAGGGGGCAGCCAATCTGCAACGGGAATTGCGGGGCTCGGGGGATTTGGTGGAGGATCAGGAGCAGTGGGAGGTGGCGGTGGTGGGATGGGGGCTGGAGGCGCGATTTTTATCCACACGGGAGGGACGCTGACGATCCAAAGCGCGCAGATTACAGGAAGCGCTGTCAATGCGGGGACTGGAGTTATTGCGGGCTCGGCGTTTGGAAAAGACATCTTCTTGGTCTCTGGAGGGAACTTAAATTTCAACCTCACAGCAGATATGAGTTGCTTTGCAATCGGTGGCAACTATAGCCAAGGTGGATTCACTTCATCGGGAACAAGCGGTGTTGTGATCAATAACAATGCAGGAGTGACACTCACCCTCTCTTCTACAGGCCTCGCCGCTTATACTGGGCTCTTCGATGGAGTGTTGGAAATCAACGGCGGAATCTGCTCCATCGATTCCGATTATTGCCTCGGATATTCTACGGTGAATCCATCGCTGAATGGGGGAACGCTTCTCACAACTCAGTCCATTTCAACGGCCAGGGATTTTTCTGTCGGCAGTTCAGGGGGGCAGTTTCAACCGGCTACGGGTACGACGTTTGCCTTAGCGGGAACATTGACCGGCTCCGATGGGGGTACTTTAACGTTGGCCGGAAGTGGATCCACGACGCTCTCTACAGTTGCCGTAAATTCAGGCGCATTTACGATCAGCGGCCCATTCAGTGGCGGTGCAGATCTCATTAAGAGTGGGGGCGGCACGCTCGCATTGCCCGGAGACGAGACTTCCTATACGGGGAATTTGCGAGTGACTGAAGGTGCACTGAAGGTGAATGGCACTTTGGCTAACAGTTCTACTGTGACTGTCTCTGCGGGCGCCACTTTGCAAGGGACGGGAATCGTGGGGAATGTCACTTGCTCTGGAACCGTTGCTCCGGGAAATTCTGTCGGGACGCTCCAATCGGGCCCTGTTACTTTTAATTCCGGCTCCATTTTTCAAGTCGAGATCAATCCTAGCGCTGCATCGCTGCTCGAAGTCACTGGGACTGCGGCTTTAACAGGGACTGTCAACGTGGGGGTCGATGCGGGCGCCTATCCGAAGACGGGAACATACCTCATCTTATCTGCGACGAATATCAGCGGCTCCTTTTCTCCGACCGTTACAGGCGGCGCGGTGATCGGCGGGTTGCCCGCATACGCTTTGAGTTTAAGCCAAGTTGGCGACAATCTCTACCTCTCCTACCAACTCGGCATCAATACGCAAGGCCTTTCGGGAAATCGCCTCAAAATCGCAAATTATCTGAATGCAAATGAGAACACGTTGATCTCCTATTTCAATGGGACGAGTGAAAGTGAGTTTCAAGAGGCCCTCGACAGCGTATCCCCCGCCAGAAATGCCTTTGGGGCGTACATTACAGAGCAAACGGCCTTTTCTCTGAGCAGTTTGGTCAGCGCTCATATCGATAGCTTCCGGTTTTCAAGAAAGAGCTCTGCCAATCAGAGTTTCACGGCGGCGCTTACAGCGGACGCTTCACGGCGGATCTGCCAACCCAAAGAAGAGAGGAAAAAATTTGCAGCTTGGGTCTCCGGTTTTGGAGAATTTTCGCACCAGGCCGCATCGGAGCAAAATCCATCATTCAATTACCTCACAGGCGCTGCGCTGGTTGGATTGGATTATTGTTTGTCCAATCGAGATTTGGCCGGAGGATCCATCGGGTATGCCCATTCCCATTTCTACGATCATCACAATGCGGGCCACGGCCACATCAATTCTTACTTTATATCAGGCTATGGAAATGCGGCGGTGGACAATTTCTATCTGACCCCCGCCGTTTGGGGGATCTTCAATCAGATTGACAACACGAGAGAGATCTCTTTTAGCGGATTTTCCAGCAAGGCTGACGCGGACATTTTCTCTTGGCAATTCGTTCCCCATTTGGAAGTGGGATATGAATTTGTGAAGTGCTGGGGCGAGATCCTCCCTTTTCTCTCCCTCGATTGGGCCATTTCTTGGCAAAGAAGTTATACCGAGCATGGGGCTACGGCTTTTAACGCCAAGCAAAAGGCAAATACCAGTTCCCTATTTCGCGGTGAAGCGGGCCTCAAATTGTGTGAAAAATGGGAATGCGATTGGGGGACTTTTTTCCTCAAAGAGAAAGTCTCTTATGTCTCTGAAATCCCGTTTCACGTAGGAAGGGTCAATACCGCTTTTGTGGGAGTTCCCGGGGCGTTTACCGTCACTGCGGTGAACCAGAATCTCAATCTGGGTGCCGTCGGTCTCGACTTCCTTTTTGCAATAGGAAAAGATCGATCTGTCACGATCGATTTCGACTATGAAGGAGAGTTTGGGGCAAATTATTGGTCCAATGAGCTGATGTTCATCGTGGCCAAAAACTTTTAGACCCACAGCGGCCATTCTCGATAGAATTTCTTTGCGTTCTATGGAAAATTTGTTTTATTTTTAAAAAATTATAATATTGTTAATAAAACAGTCATGTTTGTTATAATTCGTAATTATGGGTGTTGTATTAAATAATAAACTTGAACGGGCGCAATTACGCAATAGGCAGATAGATACCGACGAGATGATTGTCCGGCAGGAGCTCGTGTGGGTTTGGACGCGAGTCTTGGAAAGGTACGCGAGGCCGGGGATGTGGCTTCCTTCACCAGATCAGTTGCGGCAGGAACTTTTAGATGTGGGTGTCGATGCGGCAGTGGCTGCACTTTGCTCAGAGCACTGGTTCTTCTGGTCGTTTATGATTCGGGATGAGATCGAAGGGAAGATACGGAACGGGTTGGCCCGCTTTGAGATCGTCCAGTTCATCGAAGATGTGGGCGTGGCTCAGCATGATGCGGGTATGCTAAATTATTTGAGAGAAAAAATTTATCGCTATGTCATGGAAGACATTTAGTTTCTGTCTTTTTTTCAAATTCCTCCTCTGATACAATCACGAAGCTCAAGAAACAGGTTCACAAAAATCTCTTAACAGCCTAAACAGGCAAGAGATGTCCAGGAGTTCCGGGTGAGATGCCCTTTTTGTAGCCACGAAGAGTCAAAAGTGACCGATTCGCGCGATGCGATGGAGATCAACGCCATTCGCAGAAGGCGGGAATGTTGTCAGTGCATGAAGCGCTTCACAACATTCGAAACGGTCGACTTGAGTCTTCAGGTGAAAAAAAGAGATGGGACTTTTGAGGATTTTCAGCAGGAAAAGCTGATCCATGGGATCGATGCCGCTTGTAAGCACACCAGGGTGAGCCATGACCAAGTTCGCGCTTTGGCCTATAAAATTAAGGCCGATTTGATGGCGAAAGGGGTCCGAGAGATTTCAAGTCAGGAGTTAGGAGATATCGTCATTCGGCAATTGAAAGATACCGACGTGGTGGCCTATATCCGCTTTGCCTGCGTTTATAAACGCTTTAAGGATGTTCGCGAATTGCTACAGGCCATTCAAGAACTTGAAAATGAGGAAATGATTCATGCCGCTGAAGAAAAGTGAAATTGCCCATTTTAAAAAAAGACTCGAAGAGATGAGATCCCAGTTGATGAAGACTGTGAAGGGGACCAAGGAAGCCGTGACGCAACCCGATGAAGCCAAGGGTTACTCGCAACATTCGGCCGACGAGGGGACCGACGATTTTGTCAAAAACATCAGTCTCGAAGTGACCAATAAAGAATTCGGCGTGATCCGACAGATCGACCGCGCTCTCGAGAAAATCGAAGAGGAAACGTACGGCGTTTGCGACATCACCGGCGAAGAGATCCCCCTCAAGCGCCTCGAAGCGGTCCCGTACGCTACGATGACAGTGAAGGCGCAGGAAAGATTCGAAAAAGGGCTCATCTAATGCGCAAATGGATCGCCCTCTTTGTCTTCTTGCTTTGCCTCGATGTGGTGACAAAGCTTGCGGCGATTCAATTTATCCCGCCTTTGGGGCCGGGGGGCTATCCATTTAGCGGTATTCCGGTTTTTTCTATGGGCGGCATCACCTGCTCTCTCAATTATGTGGTCAATAGCGGCGCCGCATGGGGCGTTTTTGCGGGCTACCCGGGATTGCTATTTGCCTTCAGGGCGTTGATTATCCTAGGACTGGTCCTTTTTGTCCCCAAACGGATGCCCGTTTGGCTCATTGTGACGGGAGCTGTCGGCAATGCGATCGATTACTGTCTGTATGGACACGTGATCGATTTCATCCACTTCACATTTTGGGGCTATTGGTTCCCGATTTTCAACGTCGCCGATTCGTGCATCACAATTGGAGTGGTGTGTCTCCTCTTCTTTTCCAGGAAAGCCTCTGAGGCCCGTGCTTTATGACGCTCCGCCTATCCACCCCGGCAGATGAGGGCGTCTACCAAGGGTCCAAATACTTAAAATACCAAGTTCTTTGTGATGCCGACGAACTGAGGGCCCTCATCGATGGCTCTTTTCCGATCTATCCGCTGACGGGTCTCGTCGATGGGGAACCGATCGATCCCGCTTTTTTCATCGCAGAGTACCGCTTCTGGATCGAGGAGCTGAAGCGGGGGCGCGTGCCCGAAGATGCGCGCTTGAGGCGTCTTTTGGCCGCTGCGTTTACTGTGGAGACCGATGCGCTCTGGAAGCAAGAAGTGCCTGGTAACCGGTTTTTGGTGAAAATGGCCCGGCCCGTCGTGCAAGTGCAGGCCCACTTCTTTACCTATTCGCCCATCGATGCTGTTTTCCGGCCCATGTCGATGGGAGCAGGGAGCATTTTTTGGGGATTGCAATTTAGCTTCCCCCAAATTTATCAAGATCCGAAGACGATGGAGTTCCTCGAGGTGGATGAGTCTCCCAATGTGGAGCTATTTCAGAAAATTAAGCAGTGGGTGCGCGACGCGACTCGGGCGACGCCTTTCATTGTCGAGGGCAAACGGGTCAACGTGCCGGTCCGATTGGGCAAACAGTGTTTTTCTTGGATCCATAACCATCCGCAATTGATAGAGCAAAAAATCGGTGTCTATGCAGGATGAATTTATCCGCAAATGCTCTTTGTGCCTACTCAATGAAAAAGAGGTAGCACCCTTTCTGCAAAAGTTGAAGGTGAGCCATCCTGAGGTCGAAATGGCCCTTTTCCCCTCGCCCGGCACGGTGCAAATCATGTTTCAAGGCGAAACGCCTGTCGACGAGCTGGTCGAAAAAGTGCAAGAGGAATTCCCGAGCTTTTTTTACGGCGAAGGGAAGATTGAAGAGGCGGTTGGGCGGGAGTTCATCGCCCGAAAAAAGACGGTTGCCTTGGCCGAGAGCTGCACGGGTGGCGCTTTGGCTGCAAAATTGACCGCCATTCCAGGTGCGTCACAGTATCTGCTCGGCTCGATCGTCGCCTACACAAATGGATGGAAGGAGCGCTTTTTGCAAGTGTCTCGCACGACCTTGAAGCAAAAGGGCGCTGTAAGCCGTGAAGTGGTGGTCGAAATGGTGCAGGGGCTCTTGAATGAGACCGATGCCGACTTTGGTGTGGCTGTCTCTGGCGTCGCGGGTCCCAGCGGCGGCACGAAGGCGACGCCTGTGGGGACGATTTATATTGCCATTGGCGTTAGGGGACAAAAAATCGATGCGGGCGTCATCCATGCCCCTCACGATCGAAATAGCGCCATTGATTTGGCTGTTCATCTTGTTCTCGGTGCGCTGTGGCGGCGCCTGGTTCACAACACGGCGACATTTTCATGAAATACGAACTTCTCGACAGCGGTGACGGACAAAAACTGGAAAAATTTGGCGAATTTACGCTGCTTCGCCCCTGCGCGCAAGCCGTTTGGCGCCCCTCGCTGGTGAAACAGGAGGCCGACGCCGTATTCACCAGAGAAGAGAGATGGCTTTTCCACAAAAAACTGCCCAAGACGTGGAATGTGATGCACGGGGGGGTGGAATTTAAGATCGCGCCGACCGATTTTGGCCATTTGGGTCTGTTTCCGGAACACGCCGATCTTTGGGAATGGATGCGCCCATTGGTGAAGAAAGGGTCGCGGATCTTGAATCTTTTTGCCTATTCGGGTGGCGTGACGCTTGCCGCGGCGCAGGAAGGCGCTGAAGTGTGCCACCTCGATGCCTCGAAAGGGATGATCGACTGGGCGCGTGAAAATGCGGCCCTCAATCGATTGAGCCAGGCTCCCATTCGGTGGATCGTCGACGATGCGCTGAAATTTTTGCGCCGAGAAAAGAAGCGGGAGTCCTTTTACGATGCGATTATTTTGGATCCACCCACATTTGGACGGGGCAGTCAGGGCGAGGTGTTCAAAATTGAGCGAGATATCATCCCGCTGCTGCAGCTTTGCAGTGAACTGCTGACCAAAAAGCCCCTCTTCGTGATCTTTTCCTGCCATACACCCGGGTTTACGCCGCTTGGTCTGCGCCATCTCCTCGGCCAAACCATGCCGAAGGGGGAGATCGAGGTGGGGGAAATGGCCCTCCACTCTCCCGGCGCTATCGCGATCCCCAGTGGGAGCTTCGCAAAGTGGATCCCATGATCACCAGCCTGCAAAATCCGAAAGTCAAAGAAGTGGTCAAGCTGCGCGACAGGCGGAGTCGCGAGGAGAGCGGTCTCTTCCTCATCGAGGGGTATCGAGAGTTAAAGCGGGCCCTCGATGCAGGGAGGAAAGTGGAGACCCTTTTCTACTGCCCGGAGCTTTTTTTAGGATCCAATGAAGAGAGTTTAAGGAATCAATGTAAAGCCGCTTTACATTTGGAATGCACCAAGGAGGTTTTTGCCAAGATCTCCTATCGCGACAGGCCCGACGGCCTCTTAGCTGTGGCGCCGCAGGTGCACCTCAAATTGTCAGACCTAAAGCTGAAAGAGAGGCCATTTTTGGTCGTGGCGGAGAGCATTGAAAAGCCGGGGAATTTGGGGACGATTTTGCGCTCGTGCGATGCCGCTGGCGTCGATGCGGTGATCGTCTGTGATCCGACGACCGATATCCACAACCCCAATGTCGTCCGATCGAGTGTTGGGACCCTATTTACCCTCCCCGTCCTTGAAGCGGATTCTGAAGAGACGCTCGCCTTTTTAAAAGCGCATAAAATTGCGGTTGTGGCGGCGACTCCTCATGCTAAATTGGCCTTTACCGAAACCGATTTCAAAGTCCCTCTTGCCATTGTCGTTGGGACCGAGCAATATGGATTAACAGAAAACTGGATGAAAAAGGCGGATATTGCTGTCCGCATCCCGATGTTTGGCGTGGCCGATTCGCTCAACGTCGCGTCCGCAACCACGCTACTCCTCTATGAAGTCGTCAGACAAAGAACCTGAGATCGTCTTTTGCGATAATCACATCTTGGTGGCGAACAAGCCGCCAGGTCTTTTGACACAACCGGACGAAATCGGAAGCGATTCGCTCGAAGCGTATGCCAAGGGGTGGGTCAAGAGAGAGTATAAAAAGCCGGGAAATGTCTTTCTGCACGCGATCCATCGCCTCGACCGGCCCGTTAGCGGGCTTGTTTTATTTGGGCGAACGAGCAAGGCGCTGACCAGGCTCAATGAACTCTCTCGACTGATGGGGATCCAGCGCGTCTATATCGCCGAGGTGGAGGGGATATTGCCCCAGAGGATCGGGCGTCTCGACCACTATCTGATACACGGGGACCATCGAGCGATCGTTGGGAGGGCCGGCGATCCAGAGGCAAAGCATGCGCGCCTCGAGTACCAGGTGAAGAATTTCCGAGAACACTCATCGATTGTGATCATCGACCTTGAGACGGGGCGTTACCACCAAATTCGGGCGCAATTTAGCGCCGTTGGACATCCCGTTTTGGGCGATCGGCGGTATGGGAGCAAATTGGGAGATGGGCAATCGATCCATCTGCACTGCGCAGAACTCGCCTTCGAGCACCCCGTAACCAAAGAGGTGCTCACCTTCGAATCCCCCGCGCCCTTTGCCTAATTGATGAGGTGGAAGACGTTGCGAAGCAGCGACCAGCGGGGAGGTCTTGTTTTTAGCGGGACGCCATCGATCCAATACGACTGCATTTGCTTCTTGAAACCCGATTGCTCTTTGAGCGTCAGCCAGCTGTCCAGAAAGAAGCGAAATTCCAGCGAGTGTTGTCGGACCGGGTAGGCAAAATAGGTTCGCCCTAACTGGCCCCCGTAGTCAATGGTGACAAAGTTGGGCTCGGAAATGCACCAGATGAAGGCGCTCGTCTTGGCCCAGAGCACAGCGTCGACCTTCTCATTGAGAAGCATGGGGTCCATTTCCGTCGTTTCTAAGACCGTTGCATTGGGAAAATTGCGTCTAGCTGTCGCCGCGTTGGCGCCCCCTGCGGCAATTTTTAGATTTTTCATTTTCATAACGTCTTTGAGGTGGATAAATTTCCCCTTTTTAGACGCTGGAACGATCAGGACATTGTCCTCTTCGCTATAGGGATGGGAAAAATCCATGTGGAGAATGCGTTGATCGTCGATCAAGATCGAAGACATGCCGATATCGTAGGCCCCTTTCGTGAGATCTTCTCCGATGGTATCGAAGTCCAAGTGGACAAATTCCAGCCTACAATCGAGATCGCGAGCCAAACGGTAGGCGTAGGCGATATCGAATCCGACCAGTTCATTGCGATTGTTGGTGTAACAGTAGGGCGTCGAGTCGGTATTATATCCCACCTTCAGAACTTTTGTAGCGATGATCTGATGGAGAGTGTCCGCTTCCTCAAAGACTCGGGGAGTTCCCGTATCTCCAACAGGTAGAATTTTGGATGGGACAAGAGGTTCTTCAATGGCCCCGGCCATGGTGAGGTCTAAATAGAGGCTCTGGTAATTGTCTTTGAGGTGGATCACTGGCCTGAGGGAGAAGACCAAAATGATAAAGAGAGCGGTTGAAGCGCCCATCTGGGTGATCAATCGCCTCCATTTGAACCGCAGGAGTCCATAGTAGGAGTAGATCGTCAAGATGATGAGGGTGAAGACGCCCGCAATGCTCAGGAGGACCTGAAAGTTGAAAGTCACCGACTTGATCTCGAGGAAAAATTCGGCAGCGCCCGTTGGGAACCCGAGTTGTTGGATCAAAAAGAGGATCGAATTGAAGTTGGTGGTCGAGGAGCCGATCGATAGGGGAATGGTCAGAATGGAGAGGAGCCCTTTTTCAAAGAGGGAAAAGGGATGGCGGTAGTAGTAAGAGAGAAAAACGATGAAAAAGAGGGTCATTGCGTTGCCGATATGGCCAAAGCTATAGGCGATGGGCAAGATGGTCTGCGAAGTTTCCCGAAATTTTTCGTGCGTTTGATGTTTGTGGGAGAGTTTTTTCAAATAGCTGTTGAGGAAGGGGAGGGCTGCCGTCGAAAGGCCCGTCACAAAGGGCAAAAGGCAGACAAACCGGAATGCTTTCAACACCTCTCGATACGTAAGTGGCGTCAGGTTCGAGAGGAGGATGGGCAAAAGACAGAAGGTGATAAAGAGCGTTGTGAAGATGAATGCAGAGACAAAAATGCCCAGCTTGTAGACGTCTTGGAGGTAAATCGTCCCGAACGCGACGGAAATATAGACGAAAGCGGCGATGGGGGAGAGGACCCCGAGCCAATACAAGATCTTTTCGATCGTTTGGTTGATCCGCTCCAAAACGCCAATCAGGGGCTCTTTTTTCTCGACGTGCATGAGCGCAATGCCGCCGATGAGACCGAAGATGGCCACTGCGGGGACGATGTTATTTGCGATATCGTAGAATGGATTGCCGGGGATCAGGTAGGTGAGGAAGTTTTTCGCGAAGAACCCCTCTTCTCCCGAGGCCTTAACCAACGGGGCGATGGGACTGGGAATGAGCTGGGATAGGAGCGCAATGACTGCGAATATCAGGACCCACAAGGTCAACAAATAGGGCCAGCCGCTTTTGAGCAATTTTTTTCCTATCTGCGGAGTCATCGATCCAAGGCCGTGAATCAGGGAAAAGCAGATGTAGGGCAGGACAGCCATTTGGAGCAGCATCGTGTAAATGACACCAATAGGAGCCAAGAGATTGGTGAGCGGTCCAAAAAACAGTCCGGCGAGGATCCCCAATACCACTGCGATGAGGACTTGGTAGCCGATCGATGCTTTCATAGGAGCGCCTCTCCGATCTGGACGGCGTTGAGAGCGGCGCCTTTGAGTAGCTGGTCTCCAACAGCCCAAAATTCCAACGTGTTGGGCTGGCTCGTGTCGATCCGAAAACGGCCGCAAAAAACTTCGTTTCGGCCCGTTGCGTCGAGAGGCGTGGCAAACCGATTTTTCTCCCTCTCTTCAAACACCTTGAGCCCCGGGACATCTTGCAAAGCCTCATAGACTGCTTCAAGAGTAAACGGTTTCCGAAATTCCACATTGGCGGAGACCGAATGGGCCCGCAATACGGGGACGCGAACACAAGTGGCGCTCACCTGAATTTGGTCGTCCTCGAGAATTTTCCGCGTCTCGTTGAGCATTTTTAGCTCCTCTTCGACGTAGCCATTTCTTTGCAGCGGAGAGTTGTGGGGATAGAGGTTGAAGGCGAAGGGAAAGGGGAGCATGTGGGCATAGGGGCGGTTTTCGAGGTGGGCCCTCGTTTCTCTCTGTAATTCTTCCAAGAGATGCGCTCCGGCGCCGCTCGCGGCCTGGTAAGTCGATGCGACGATCCGCTTCACGCCAAAAAGGCGGTGGAGAGGAAAGAGCGGCATGAGGAGAATGGTCGCAGCGCAATTGGGCGATGTGATGAGGTTGCCCTTCATCGCGTGGGCGTTGATCTCGGGGATGATGAGCGGCGCCGTGGCGCGGAAAGCGGAACTCGAATCGATGCAGAGACACTTCGCCTTCGGAATCCACTCTTTGGACACGGCTGAACCGGCGCAAAAAAAGGCCATGTCGATGCCCGACAGATTGGTCAACACCTCAACGGGAATCGATTGGACGGCTTTTCCCACCGATTTAGGCGAAGCGAAGCAGCGGATCTCTGCCGGAAATTTCCGCTCGATCAAAAGGCGGACGATCTCCTGTCCCACGGCACCGGTAGCGCCCACAACGGCGACTGTTTTCTTTTTTTGTCCCATCAAGTACGATACTAGCATGAAAGGATCCATTCTTCAATCAGTGGACGACGCGATTCGTGCGGCGCACGCTCTCAAAGCCCCAGAAGGGCTTCTCTTTATCGAGAGGGCGGCAGATCTCATCGCATCGTGTTTCCAACGGGGGAATAAAATCCTCATCGCCGGCAACGGGGGGAGTCTCTGCGACGCGATGCACTTCGCCGAAGAACTCACCGGGCAGTTCAGAAAACTGCGGCCCGCCCTTCCCGCCATCGCGCTCGCCGATCCGAGCCACTTGAGTTGCGTCGCCAACGACATGGGCTTCGAATCGGTCTTTGCCCGCGGAGTAGAGGCTTTCGGACAGTCGGGCGATGTTTTTATCGCTCTCACGACCAGCGGCAATTCGGCCAATCTCATCAAGGCGGCCGAAGTGGCCAAATCGCGCGGACTGCAAACGATCGCCTTCCTCGGTAAATCGGGCGGCAAGATGAAAGGTCTTTGCGATCTGGAGTGGCTCGTCTCGGGCTTTGCCTTTTCCGATCGCGTGCAAGAAGCTCATATGGCCGCCATCCACATCATCATCGAAATGGTGGAACAGCATCTCTTTGCCTATGCTGCCCGCTAACCTTCTCCTTCGCGGTCAACGCCTCATCGAAAAGGGGGCTTGGTATTTTGCTCCGTTTAGTTGGCTCTACGCCCTTGTGATCTTCTGTCGCAACTGGCTTTACGACCACCGCTATCTCCCTGTCACAAAAGTTCCCTGCACAGTGGTCAGCGTCGGCAATGTCGTCGCTGGCGGCACGGGGAAAACGCCCTTTGTCCACCTATTGGCCAAGACTTTTTCCCACCGAAAAGTGGCCATCCTCTCGCGCGGCTACGGCTCTCTGCCCGATGAGGCGATGCTCCTCGCCAAGCGATTGACGGCCGCCAAAGTCTACGTGGGCAAAGACCGCGTCGCTTCAGCTAAACAAGCGGTAGCCGATGGCGCCGAATTGATCCTCCTCGACGATGGACTGCAGCACCGGAGACTCCACCGCGATTTCGATATCGTCCTCGGCGATGTCCAGGGCCACTACTTGCCGTGGGGCTTTTTGCGCGACAGCCCCAAACGGCTCCTCACCGCCGATGCCCACTTCACGTCCCAAGACCTCAACGTCAAAGTGACCCGCGTTTTGGACCGGAAAAACCAAGAAATTCCTTCTATCCGAGGCTGGAAAGTGGCGATTTTTAGCGGGATTGCCAAGCCTCAAAACTTTAGGAAGACCGTGGAGGCTTTGGGAGCTGAAATCGTAGCCGAAGTCATCTTTGCCGATCACGAGCAGGCTCATCTCTCCAAGCTCCCCAAAGCCGGCGCCTTGCTCTGTACGGAGAAGGATTTTGTCAAATTGCCGCCGACCGATTTGCCCATCTATTATTTGGAAATCGAGGTGGAGATTGCCCAAGGGCGCGATCGATGGGAAAAGGTGATTGAAAAAATCGATCAAAAAATCGATAATCAACCCACTTATGAGTGATCAGATAAAAATTACTTTGCCCAAGTTAGGGGAGAGCATCGTCAGCGCGACCGTTGTCCAATGGTTCAAGAAGGAAGGGGACCTGGTAGCTCTCGATGAGCCGCTCCTCGAAGTCTCTACCGATAAGGTCAACAGTGAAATTCCCTCTCCTGTTGCGGGTATCCTCGAACGGATCCTCGCCCCGCCCGATCGGGAACTGCAAGTGGGCGAAGAGTTGGCCCTCATTTCCACAAATGCGGCTGTGCCGGCCCTCATCGCTGCGGCTCCCACGCCCACTCCCATCTCCTCCACTTCCGACAAGAAAGACTTCCTCTCTCCCTCCGTGATGCGCCTGCTCCGTGAAAAGGGACTGGCCCTCGCCGATATCGATCAGATTCCCCACACAGGTCAAGATGGGCGCCTCACCAAAAAAGACATCGAGGGGTTTACTCCGAAGGCCACCTGCCCCTTATCGACCCGCACCGAGCGGGTCAAAATGACCCCCATGCGCAAGGCCATCGCCGACAACATGGTGAAATCGTTCTACGAAGCGCCCCACGCATCGCTTATCACCGAAGTCGACGTGACGCAACTCCTCAAATGCATCCAAGAGCACAAGCACTCCTTTTTCCAACAAACGGGCGCCAAGCTCACGATCACCTCTTTTGTCGCCCGCGCCATGGCCCGCGCTTTGAAGGCCTTTCCCCTCATCAACTCCTCCCTGGACGGCGACACGATCGTGATGAAGAATTTCGTCAATCTGGGCATTGCGGTGAGCGTCGATCAGGGCGTAATGGTTCCCGTCATCAAGAATTGCCAACAAAAAACGCTCGCAGACATGGCCAAAGCGATCGTCGATCTCGCTGAAAAGACCCGTAGCCACACACTCGCCCCCGACGACATCAAAGAGGGCTCCATCACCCTGACGAATTTTGGAATGACCGGCACGATGATCGGCGTTCCCATCATCCGTTATCCGGAGGTCGCCATCATCGGCCTTGGCGCTATCACCCGCAAAGTGGCCGCCATGCCAGACGATTCGATCGCGATCCGCTCAGTGATGTTTGTCTCTCTTACCTTTGACCATCGCGTTCTCGATGGCATCTACGGCTGCGGCTTCCTCAACGAACTGAAAAAGCACCTCGAGCAGGATCTCTCTCTCGATTAGCTATAGCCCAGTTTTCCGTCAAAGACATAGAGGAATTCCGACTTGATCACATCCATGTTGACGTGGTCAAAAGCGTGCAAGATTTGGATCAGATCGTTCTGCGAAACGGTGTGGTTCTCCTCGGAAGTGAAGCGGCAGCGCCACTGCTCGATGCAGAATGTCTCTGGCTGGCCTTCTGGCCAAACGCGCGTTCCGCGATTGGTGATCATTTTTAGATGGAGCGGCCCTATGTTGATGTGGGAGATCTTGGCGAAAAATTCCTCTACCCGTCCCCGATAGAAAATGTAGACGTCGATCCCGACGAGATTTCTCGCTGGATGGGTCGGCGCGGGCACATGGATCAAAGGCGTTCCCCCTTTTCCATAGACGGCGGCCTTGAGCTCTTTGGGCTTTTTCCCGAGGTTTTTTACGACCGCCTCTCCAAATTCTTTCGTCCCCACTTTCTTTTTGCTCGTGCCCTCTTGGTAGATGTCGTAGGTGTGGATTCCCTCCTCGAGCGTAACGAGCCACCCGTTGTGGATTTTGGTGGCGACTTCGGCCTGGCCGATGTGATCGAGCATTTGGATGGCCGCAAGGAGGAGTCCCGAGGGGTTCGCCACATTTTGGCCCGCTCTGCGCGGCGCAGACCCGTGAATGGCCTCAAACATCGCCCCTTTTTCTCCGATATTGGCCGAACCCGCCAGCCCCACCGAGCCCGCAATTTGCGCCGCCACATCGGAGAGGATGTCTCCATACAAATTCGGCATCACAATCACGTCGAAAATCTCGGGCGTATCGGCGAGTTTGGCCGCACCGATGTCGACGATCCAGTTTTCATTCAAAATATCGGAATATTGGGCAGCTATCTCATCGAACACCTTGTGGAATAGGCCATCGGAGAACTTCATGATATTGTCCTTCATGAAGCAGGTCACTTTTTTTCGCCCATGTCTTTTCGCATATTCGAAGGCATAGCGGATGATTTTCTCAGATCCTGCACGGGAGATGATCTTGATCGAGTTGCACACATCGGGCGTCTGTCTATATTCGATCCCCGCATAGAGATCCTCCTCGTTTTCGCGGACGATGACCACATCCATTTCGGGGTGTTTGGTCGCCACGTAAGGGAAATAAGAGACGCAAGGGCGGACGTTGGCATAGAGGCCAAGGGTCGTGCGAATCGTCACATTGAGGCTTTTGAAACCACCCCCCTGCGGCGTTGTGATCGGGGCCTTTAAAAACGCCTTCGTGCCGCGGATCACATCCCAATTTTTCGGGTCCATCCCCGTTGGGAAGCCTTTGAGGTAGAGCCTCTCACCGATCTCCACCCTATGAATCTCGATCTCCGCCCCCGCGGCCTCGAGAATGTGGAGCGTCGCCCGCATGATTTCGGGGCCAATCCCGTCCCCCTCAGCAACTGCAATTGGCGTCTTTCCCATAACTACCTCTTTCGTTTAACTATACCACTTTGTAAAATTAACGGTTATGTTGAAATCACTGTTCGACGACCAGAGGCGTTACCTCAACCACTTCTTCGATTCGGTCGATTTGGCCGAAGGGCAAAAGATCTTGGAGAAGCTCCTCGCCTGCAAGGGTGTAGTGATCTTCTCCGGCGTGGGGAAGAGCGGCCACATCGCCGAGAAGATTTCGACCACTTTCCTCTCCACGGGGACTCGCGCCTTTTACCTTTCGCCCGCCAATGCCCTCCATGGCGACATCGGCTTTATCTCGCCCCAGGACATCTTTATCGCCCTCAGTAAGAGCGGGGGCTCGCAGGAGCTTTTAGATCTCTTGCCCCATGTGCAAAAAAAAGGGGCCGCAACGATCGCCATCGTCAACACTCCCAATTCCCAATTGGCCAAGATGTGCGATCTCTCTATTATTTTGCCCATTGAGCGGGAAATTTGCCCCTACGATCTCGCCCCCACCACATCGACCGCGGCGCAGCTCATCTTTGGCGACTGCCTTGCCATCGCCCTCATGAAGGCGAAGCAATTCACCGTGGGCGATTTTGCCGCCAATCACCCCGGCGGCATCTTAGGGCGGAAGATCACCCTCAAGGTCGCCGACCTGATGCTCAAAGACGAAGAACTTCCTCTCTGCAGGCCCACCGACACGTTGATGGACGTCCTCCACGAGCTCTCCGTAAAGCGGTGCGGATGCCTCCTCGTCGCCGATGAGAAGCGCGTTCTCAAGGGGATCTTCACAGATGGCGATTTGCGCAGGGCCATCCAGTCGAAAGGACCCGAAGCGCTCCGTCTGCCGCTCTCCGAGCTCATGACCCTCTCTCCCAAGAGCATTTCTCCCCAACAGCTGGCCCTAGAGGCCGTGAAGCAAATGGAAGAGGATCCCTCCCGTTTAATCACCGTCCTGCCCGTCCTCCAAGAGGGACGCGTCATGGGCCTTCTTCGTATGCATGATATACTTCAAAAGGAACTTTCATGATTATTCTAATTTTTGTCGTAGGTTATTTAGCAATTATTTTTGAGCATAAAATTAAGGTAAATAAAACCGCATCCGCCCTCTTGATGGCTGTCTTGTGCTGGATGTTTCTCTTTTTATCGGCGCCCAATCTCCATGCATTGGGGGAAAAGGTCAATGACGTGAGCCAGATCATCTTCTTTCTAATGGGAGCTATGACGCTGGTTGAAGTAGTCGATGCGCACAAAGGTTTTAGGGTCATCACCGACCTCATTCAGACGAATTCGAAGAGGAAGATGCTTTGGATTATGGGGTTCACGACGTTTTTTCTCTCAGCCGTACTCGACAACCTGACGACCACCATCGTGATGGTGTCGCTTTTGCGCAAACTGGTTCCTGAGCCCAAGGATCGGATGATTCTTGGATCCATGGTTGTGATCGCAGCCAATGCTGGCGGCGCCTGGACGCCCATCGGAGACGTCACCACGACGATGCTCTGGATCAACGGCAACATCACCAGTCTCAGCATCATGAAAGCCCTTTTCCTGCCCAGCATTCTCTCTCTTGTTGTGGCGCTCCTCATTCTTGGCGCCAATCTCAGGGGGACCTATCCCCGCATGGTACAGCTCGCTCATGAGGAGGAAGTGGCCCCTGGCTCCCGGCTGATTTTTTACTGCGGCATTGGAGCGCTCGTTTTCGTCCCGATTTTCAAAGCCTTGACGGGTCTGCCGCCATTCATGGGGATTCTCATTGCACTGGGAGCTGTATGGTTGATTACAGACATTCTTCATTCACCGCATGAGAACCGCCAATCTCTGCGGCTGCCTCAAATTCTCACGCGGATCGACACCTCGGGCGTTCTTTTCTTCCTCGGCATATTGCTTTGCATTAGTTCGCTGGATGTCGCGGGATTTCTCACGCAGCTTGCCCATTTCCTCAATGATACCGTTGGCAATCTCTCTGTCATTGTCACCTTAATCGGCCTCATTTCGGCTGTCATTGATAACGTGCCTCTGGTTGCAGCTGGCATGGGCATGTACGATATGCAGACCTATCCACCCGATTCTTACCTGTGGCAGATGCTCGCCTATTGCGCTGGAACAGGCGGCAGTATTTTGATCATTGGCTCGGCAGCCGGCGTCGCCCTGATGGGGTTAGAGAAGATCGACTTCATTTGGTATTTCAAGAAGATTAGCCTAACCGCCCTGGTGAGCTACCTTGTCGGAGTCCTCGTCTTTTTGGCACAACAAGCCATCTTTTAAACGCAGAACGCAGAACGCAAAATGCAAAACTGCGGCGGGGGCTAAAAGCCCCCTGCGCCCCCCAAAGGCAGCTTTTTGCCTCATCCTGT
>DATIIR010000086.1:0-5406 GCA_035479435.1 Chlamydiales bacterium | reverse complement strand
GCAAAGAAGTGGTTGCGGCTGAAGATCTGCAGTGTTTTTTGCTTGAGGGCTTTGTAGATCTCGAAGTAGGGGTGGGGCACATCGAGCAGCTTGCCTTTGGGCCGGGCGAATTGCAATCCGAGCGGATCTTTCTCCGAAAAGAGCGATGTGAAGTCACTCGAGAGCTTGCGCACTTGGTAGTAGAGCCACGACTTGTGGACCAAGATTGTCCACGAGAGGGCCGACAGGAGGAAAAGACCCCAAAAGATCCCCTTTCCAAACCAATCGGATTGGACGTAAGCGGAGATGAAAGGATTACCGGCTGCGAAGAGGACCATAACTGGATAGTCTAATGGATCAAAACAAAAAGTCAAGGGTGCGGCGTTAAAAATAATTTTTGTGGTATAAACACTGGACTACTCTCAACTTGGTGTGGCATCACATGACAAATCAGCAAAACATCGATCCTCTGGATATTCTGGCCCAACTTGGTTGGGGTGAAGGGGACGATTTAGAGTTCAAATCCGCTAAGGGTGGGCTTCCTCAAAGTTTGTGGCAAACTTATAGCGGCATGGCAAACACCAGCGGTGGAGTTATTTTCCTCGGCGTCGAAAATGACGGAACTGTGAGTGGTTTGGCAGACCCGAATAAGATGAAGAAACATTTTTGGGACACGATCAATAACAAAACCAGAGTCAGCGTCAACCTGCTTGTGAATAGCGATGTTCAAACTATCGAGCATCCGAGTGGGGTGGTTATTGCCATTCACGTGCCTCGGGCTTCCCGTTATCAGCGCCCCATATTTATTGGACAAAATCCGCTCACTGGCACTTATAGGCGTAATCACGAGGGTGATTACCACTGTACGGAGCAGGAAGTGAGCCGCATGTTGGCCGACAGATCTGAAGAGTCTGTGGATAGTCGGATCTTAGAGCATTTTACGATTGAAGATTTAGATCTCCCAAGTTTCCATCAGTTCCGGCAGCGATTCGCGTCACACAAGCCCACTCATCCCTGGTTAAGCGAGGATGACAAAGGTCTTCTTACTAAGCTTGGCGGTTGGAGAATATGTAAGGATATGGGTCGAAAAGGCCTTACAGTGGCGGGGATGCTCATGTTTGGCCGAGAGGAGACAATTCGTGAAACTGTGCCGCAATACTTGGTGGATTTTCGCGAGAAGTTCTCCGATGATCTATCGATTCGCTGGACTGATCGAATGACGCTAGATGGGACTTGGCCGGGGAACTTGTTCCAGTTTTATGTGCGAGTCATCCAGAAACTGGCAGCAGATTTAAAGCTCCCCTTCCAATTGGATGCAGACTTATATCGCAAAGGAGAAACCGTTGTCCATGAGGCCATTCGGGAGGCGTTGGTCAATGCGCTCATCCACGCTGATTATTTAGGTCAGGGAGGTGTCGTTATCGAAAAATATCGAGATCGGTTTGAATTCTCTAACCCCGGGTCTCTGCTGATTTCATTGGAGCAGTTACTCCATGGAAATGTGAGTGAGTGCCGAAACAAATCACTCCAGACAATGTTCACCATGATCGGCGCCGCTGAAAAAGCGGGATCGGGAATTGACAAAATCCGACGGGGATGGAATTCCCAACATTGGCGCTCTCCGATGATCCGAGAATCGATGCAACCCGATCGTGTACTTTGGACATTCCCCATGATGAGCCTAATTCCAGACAAATCTCTCGCCAGATTGAGACTCCGCTTTGGGACTAAGTTCCAAAAATTGTCCCCTTTAGAGGTACAGGCACTGGTAACGGCTGACCTGGAACAGTGGGTAGACAATGCGCGAATGCGACAAATTACCTCTGAACACGCCGCTGATATGACGCGCCTTCTTCAAAAACTTGTTAGTCAAGGCATGTTAGTTCAGGACGGACAAGGCCGCTGGACTCGCTACCGACTTCCTCCCCTTGGCGACTCCCTACATAACAGACTTCACTCCCTACATAAGGGCGCTGACTCCCTACATAACGACGGTCACTCCCTACATAGAGAGGAACTGCCTAACAATGAATGGGATGAGTTAGAAAAAATCGCTGATTTAGCCAAACAGAGAAGACGTTTGTCCGCTAAACCGCTAGAGGCAATCCTCCTACGACTCTGCGAGAACCGTTGGTTAACGCGTCGGCAGCTGGCCGAACTTCTAAGGCGAAATGAGGAGGGATTGCGCTCGCGCTTTCTTGCGCCAATGGTGGAGCACGGTATTCTACGTTTGCGTTATCCTGAGAAGCCCAACCGAGTGGATCAGGCTTACACAAAAAATACAAGAGAGCCTGCAACTAAAAACAGCCCCGATGCATAGAATAAGAAATCTGCGAAATGGATCAAAACAAAAAGTCAAGGCAGTTCCGATTCCTCTTCTGACTCGGTGATCCGAAATAGTTTCGCCGCCGGTACGGGGGTGACAGCAGGAGGGGCGAATGAGGGCTCAAAAAGCGGGATGGGCTTGCGCCAATATTTCTCATCGAGGAAGTAGGTGAAGAAATAGTAGTCGTCTGCGAGGGTGAAGTAGAAGTCGTAGACGCCAACGACTGCAAAATAATGGGACCCGCTGAGGAGTGAGTGGATGGAGGAGCCGCAGGAGGGCGATGGTGGAGTGGGGCTCGGCGTGCAACTCTTGATCTGGATTCCGTTAAAATAGATGTTGCAGGGAGGATTGGAGGGGATCGGATGGACGGTGTCGTCCGATGAGGTGCCGTTAAAGGCGGCAAGACAACTATTGCAGGCGCCAGCAAAGATCTCTTGCGAGGTGTTGACTCAGCACGGGGACGAGACTGCTCCAGACCATTGGACCTATCACAGAATTAGGGTTGTCGATCGGGGAGTGGCTCTTGCCGACCAACCAGCCCACGCAGAGAGCGCAGGATATAAAAGCACATCGCTACGGGGCAGGTCTTTCTTGAACATACTCAACTATTTAGGATCAAAATTCAGGACCGATTCGCCTGTTGAAGCACGTACCTCTACGCTTACTTTGGATAATGGGAATCCCCGTAGAGAACGGCCATCGATTGTTGGGTGGACCTCCTTCTATCTTTTTTTGTACCACATGTGTTCCCCTGAGTCCAGTCACGGCGCCGGCCTCGCGGTGGGGATTCCTGCGGGAAGTTCGCAACCCAGCAAATCTTCTAGTCCCGTTTGACCTTCTTACATCCAGGTGTAAATAATTGTGGGGGGTTCTCCTTCCACTGCTCAAGGAAACAGTACTCTTCGCTCAAGGCTCGAACGAAAGGATTTTCTGCATTCTTTTGAACATACCAGTGGTACAGATACTCAATGGTCCGCATTCTCTCTTGAAGAGCTTTCCCTTCAGGCACCGGGGCATTTGAAAGAGTGGGTTGAGGACCTCTCACCTTAACTTGGTTGTAGTGAGGAATTCGGACCGGCGGAGGACTAGTTGGGAGGAGAGAAGGTTCCATAAGTAGTAGTAGTTTTCTCCCTTAATTGGCGGATAATTGTAGGCGATTTATGTCAATTAATGCAATCTGATCCATGATTTTCGCTAATTTTTTCAACCACCGAGAGCACTGAGAGACACCGAGGCGCGAAACGCGCATTTCCCTACCCTTTCTCGGTGCTCTCGGTGTTCTCGGTGGTTAATTTTACCCTTCCGGCCAAGAAATCTGAGGGTTATGCAACGGTCTCATCGGTAGGATCTTCTAGTCGCTTTTGACTTTGTTTTTACATCCAGATGTAAATAATTGTGGGGGGTTCTCCTTCCACTGCTTAAGAAAAAAGTACTCCTCGCTCAAAGCTCGAACGACAGGACTTTTTGCATCCTTCCGCATATGCTTGTGGTACAGGTGCTTGATGAGCTGCAGTCTCTTTTGAAGAGCTTCCCCTTCAGGCACCGGGGCATTTAAAATAGTAAATCGAAGACCTTGCACCCTAACCCTGTTGTAGTGAGGAACTCGGACCGGCGGAGGACTAGTTGGGAAGAAACAAGATGCCATAAATAATAGTTGTTTTCCTTATTAATTTGCGGATAATTATAAGCGATTTACGTCAATTAATGCAATACTTCTCAGTAGTTGATTCGGGGGCGGAGGTCGCGGAGGTTTTCGATGGAGAGGTCTTGGAGAAAGGGGAAGATGCCCTCGTTGATGAACTTCTTATAGAGGCGCGATGCCTGATAGTGGCGTACGACGATTTCGCCGGGAGGAAACTGATCCTCGCGGGCGTCAAAGATGGCGTTGTAGGTGGGGGGGAGCGATTGGACTCGGGCCTTGTGGGGTAGGTGTTGCAGGACAGCCTTGAGGCAAACTTGATCGATTACCTCCTCATTCGGGGGGCAGGAGGCGATGGCCGACTGGCACACCTCGATCCAAGTGTGGAGCAACGCGATCGCTTCGGGAGAGTGCTTTACATAGATGGTCCCCGAGTTTACCTTGAATGGGTCGCGGTCTTCCCGGTCGGGGTAGATCCGGACGGCCAGATCGCAGTCGATTGTGTCGAGAAGCGCGGGCTTTTGGAGCAAGACGGCATCGGAGTCGATCCAAAAGAGGTCCCGTTTGTGCTGGAGCAACTTCCTTAAAATAAACTCGGGCTTATAGCAGGTGTTCTCGCCCCAATTGCCAACGAGTTCGACCGCTTCGATGTCCCATTCGACGCCCACTTTCTGGCACGACTCTTGTAAAGCCAGGGCGTCTTTTTCATAAAGTGTCCCCGAGGTATAATAGCTGATGATAAGGGGTTCCATGTATGGTAGTATGGGAGAGTTCCGATAAGAATGCAAGAGAGCCCGTCCATGCACTACTTTGATTCTCATGCCCACTTGAGCTCGCCCGATGTGTTGCCCCACATTGCGGCGGTGATGGCTCGTGCCCATGCGGCTGGCGTGTCTAAAATCGTCAACATCTGCACCGATCCAGAGACGCTCCACGAGGGGCTGAGGTTGGAGAGGCTCTATCCTCAGCTCAAAAACGCAGGCGCCACCACGCCCCACGATGTGGGATCGGAGGGGGAGGAGGCGTTTCCCCTCTTTGCTGAGGCTGCGCGGGCTGGGCAGTTGGTCGCTGTGGGGGAGACGGGGCTCGATTACCACTACGCTGAGCTCGATCGGGAGGTGCAGAAGCGCTTTCTGAAGCGGTATCTCCACCTGGCGCTTGAGTGCCAACTACCGGTGATCTTCCACTGCCGCGAGGCCTTTGCCGATCTCTTTGCCCTGACAGATGCTGAATACCCACAAGGGGCGCCCGCGATCTTGCACTGCTTTACCGGCACGGTGGCCGAAGCGGAGCAGGTGCTGAAGCGGGGGTGGTGCCTATCGCTCAGCGGCATTGTGACGTTTAAGAAGAGCGAGGCGTTGCGAGAAGTGGCGAAGATGGCGCCGCTGAAGCAGTTGCTGATCGAAACGGACACTCCCTATCTCGCTCCCCAGAGTCGCAGAGGCAAGCCAAACGAGCCCTC
>DATIIR010000085.1:0-1801 GCA_035479435.1 Chlamydiales bacterium | reverse complement strand
CGCCGCTTTCTCCGGCCGAAAGCGTACGCACCGCCCCACCACCGCCCACATAGCCGCCCCCGCCCCCACCAGCTGGACTACCACCGGTGCCGCCGCCCCCAGCGCCGCCACCTAATCCGACAGTTCCTCCGCCTCCGTTCGCTGCGCCCCCTTGGCCCGGGCTATTAGAACCCCCTCCGTTTCCTCCATTGCCGCTGGAGCCAGAGCCACCTCCGCCTCCCCCGCCAGAAGCTGCATCTCCTCCGTTCGAACCGTTCGACCCACCAGACGGCCCGCCGCCCACTCCAGTTACACCAACCACATTACTCCCGGTTCCCTGAGCAACGGGGGTACCTGAAGTCCCCGGCATGAAAGTGCACCCCCCTCCATCCAGAGAGCCCACAGCCGTCACATTAAATCCACCCCCACCGCCGCCGCCAGCGGCCGCAGCAGAACCTCCCATCCCTCCACCACCCGTAGCTGTGGAACCACCCACGTTTGAGTTCCCCCCATTAGCGGTACAACTCGTGAACGTCACATTCGACAAAATAACAGATGTATTTGTGTTTACAAACAAACCTCCACCTAGGCCAGCTCCCCCACCGCCGCGGTGCGATTGGCCTCCCTGCGCTAGTGCAGAAGTGATGGTGAGGTTTTGTAAGGTGACCGAACTCGAAGCGCTCGAGTTCACAAAAGGGTTGCCGCCGACGAAAAATCCCGGAAAAGTGCTCGCTGCGCTCAAAGTATGCCCGGCCCCATCGATGGTGACAGAGCACTGATCCAACAAATTAAAGCTGTGATTATTGGAATCGATGCAAAGGGGGGTGAGGTAGCTAGTGCTGGAGCCACCTCCGTAAGTGATATCCCCTGTGAATTGGATTGTTGTGGAAGTATTTGCCTGATTTGCGTAGCTAGACAAGGTGGCGCTCATAGGACTGATCGCATTATTGAGATCGTCCCATGAGGATACGGAAACCAGTGCACCATATCCGCTTTGCAGTAAAATCAAACAGACAGACAAAAATCTAAGCTTCATGCGATGACCTCTTGATCCGCCATAATGCATGAAAAGAAAAATTTTAGCCTAGATCTTTAACGAATCTCTCCTCTGTGCAACTCCCTTGAATCTCTGTGTAGCTCTGTGATTTCTTAAATTGGCGTTTGCCACGCAGGTGGCCTTGTTGCATAATTCTTCGCTGTCAGACGGTTCAATAACCACCGAGCACACCGAGATCACCGAGAAGAGGAAAAAGGACCTAAATTTCCCCTCGGTGCTCTCGGTGATCTCGGTGGTTAATTTGATTTATGCAACAACACCACGCAGGTGGCTTTTCTTTTCTCCGATTTTTCGGAGAAAAATCGGAGAGAGTGGGATCCCCTCTCGGCGGGCCGATGCGGCCCGTCCTACCTCCTCCCCTGCGGGGTGCACCCTGGGCGGCGATTTTTTTCGGGTTCAACCGAAAAAAATTCGAATCCCTCTACGAAAAGCCACGCAGGTGGCTTTTCTTTTCTCCGATTTTTCGGAGAAAAATCGGAGAGAGTGGGATCCCCTCTCGGCGGGCCGATGCGGCCCGTCCTACCGGGGCGGCGATTTTTTTCGGGTTCAACCGAAAAAAATTCGAATCCCTCTACGAAAAGCCACGCAGGTGGCTTTTCTTTTCTCCGATTTTTCGGAGAAAAATCGGAGAGAGTGGGATTCGAACCCACGAAACGATTTCTCGTTTACACGCTTTCCAAGCGTGCTCCTTAAGCCACTCGGACATCTCTCCAAAGGAAAGCGCCAAAGTTTAGCTCATCACCCGTTTGTAAACAAGAGGTGTTG
>DATIIR010000084.1:0-2670 GCA_035479435.1 Chlamydiales bacterium | reverse complement strand
GCCAAGCAGAAAAAAGTGGATATCGTCCTCTTCCCCGAACTCACCCTCTGCGGTTACTTCCCCGACGACCTTCTCCTCGACCCCCGTTTCATCGACGCCTGCGCCGCCAAGCTCGAAGAGATCCGCCCCCAGACCCGCGGGCTTTTCGTCGCCATCGGCCTTCCCAGGAAAAACCCCACTGGCTTTGAGAAGCCCCTCTACAACAGCGTCGCCGTCTTGGCCAATGGGAAGCTCCTCGGCTATAAGAATAAGACCCTCCTTCCCACCTACGACGTCTTTGATGAGAGGCGCTTCTTTGAACCGGGCGACTCGGAGCCCATCTGGGAATATAAGGGAAAGCGGATCGCCATCACCATTTGCGAAGACGTGTGGCAACACTCAGGTACTGTGGGCTACACCCACTACGATCGCGACCCGATCCTCGAGCTCAAAGACAAAGAGCCCCACCTTCTCCTCAACCTCTCTGGATCGCCCTACTACTACAAGCGGACCGATGTGCGCCTCTCCGTCTTCCAATCCGTTGCCAAAACGCTCCACTGCCCCGTCGTCCTCTGCAATCAAGTCGGCGTCAACGACCAGCTCGTCTTCGACGGCCACAGCCTCTACCTCGACGAGAAGGGGCGCCTCATCCAGGTCGCCAAAGGATTTGCGGAAGACGATCTCCTCATCGACCTCGACGGCCCCAAGACCCCCTGTCCCAACCCCGCCAACTCCATCAAGGACCTCTACTCGGCCCTTGTTCTCGGCGTGCGCGACTACTTTCACAAGCAAGGCTTTAAAAAGGCCCTTGTCGGCCTTTCGGGCGGCATCGATTCGGCCCTCGTCGCCTGCATTGGCAAAGAGGCCCTCGGCGCCGAGAATCTCCTCGCCCTCACCATGCCCTCCCGTTTCTCCTCTCGCGGGAGCGTCGACGACTCCCACCACCTCGCCCAGATCCTCGGGATAGAGATCCGAACCATCCCCATCGAGCCCATCTTCAAAGAGTACCTCACCCTTCTCGAGCCCCTCTTTGGCAATCGCCCCCTTGACGAGACCGAGGAGAATCTCCAGTCGCGCATCCGCGGCATGATCCTCATGGCCTTTTCCAACAAATTTGGGCACATCCTCCTCAATGCTGGCAACAAGAGCGAGCTTGCCATGGGCTACTGCACCCTCTATGGCGACATGGCGGGCGGGCTCGGCGTCCTCCACGACGTCACCAAGCTCCACGTCTACCAGCTCGCCCGCCACACCCACCTCATCCCCGACGCCATCCTCAACAAGCCACCCAGCGCTGAGCTCAGAGAGAACCAAACGGATCTCGACACCCTGCCCCCCTTCGAGATCCTCGACCCCATCATTGAAGATTATATTGAAGAGCGCCTATCGCCCGAGGAGATCGCCGCCAAGCGCAAGCAGCCCCTAGCCTTCGTCCTCACGCTCATCCACAAAATGCACCAAGCTGAATACAAGCGGCGCCAGACGCCCATCAGCATCCGCGTCACTCAGAAAGCCTTTAACAAGGGGCGCTTCGTCCCCATTGTCCAGAAATGGCGGTAAATTTACATCCTGCCAATCCGCTTCTCCACGCCTTCAAAAGCTGGATGTCCCGCGCTATTTCGCTCTCCGGACCGAATTTCTTCTTGGTTTCAGCTATGACTTTTTCTATGTCAGCGGTATGACTCGCCGTATCTTCTAGATGTCTTTTTCTGTCCAAAGGATCGCCTTTGGGATTTTGTACTTTGGGATCTTGCAAGAACTTGAACACAGATCGGTTCGTGTCACACACTGACTGCCACCCACGGATCTTCTCACGACCACGTTCCTGCAGTCTTTCCAAGTGCCTAATGAGAATATCGACATGGGCTTTGAGCTCCGTTAGGCAGGACTTTTTCTCGGCCGGCTCAACGTCCCGTGGTTCTACTGTCTTGGCGATTTTGGCAATCCGACGCACCCTTTCCATCATTGCCTTTTCTGAAAAGCAACTCATGCCCTGCTCTCTAGACGGACACTCCACGCCAAACAACACCTGTTGCATCAATGCGATTTTCCAATCGTTCTTCACGCTTGCGGCCATACAAAAACCCCTTTTGAGGCGGCTATTCTACAGAGATGGTGACTTGTTGTAAAAAGGAGAAAAAACGATTGAACGATGAGATCATTGCATAAAAAGAAAAACAGGATATGCATGATCTAAGTGGCATGATCAGCAAGATAGAAAAATATCATATCATGCAAATCATGCTGCGCCAGCAATCATGCCTATCCTGTCCTTCTATTCGGCCAAGATATCTGATATGCAACGGTCTCATCGTTTCTGAGGTTATTGTGGACTTTGCAAGCGCCCTGAAGCGCTCAAAATCTTGGCCAATCCGTTTTGCCACTCCTTCAAAAGCTGGATGTCCCTCGTCGCTGCAGCCATACATGCTTCGATGCTAGCCATCCTACCGGTCGTATTTTTCAAATGGTTTTCTCCATTCGGATGGGGAGTGTTGGGATCTTGTAACATGTCCAATACAAACTGGCCCATCTCATGTGCCGACTGCTGCCTAGAGATCTCTGTTTCCAGCTGCTTAATGAGAAGTTTAACATGGACTTTGAGCTCTGGCAGATAGGGCTTTTCCTTGTCCAAGTCAACGCGTGGCCACACTCCTACCTGCTTGGCGACTTGGACAACTCCATCCACACCTT
>DATIIR010000083.1:0-3816 GCA_035479435.1 Chlamydiales bacterium | reverse complement strand
TGCCCTTTATTGGCCAACAGATTTTCAAAGGCGCTGTGGAAAGGGGCAAATCCCCCTTTCTTGAATTGCTCCAGATCCGTTGTAAACTGCTTCTGCACCTTTTTCAGCAATGCAGCTTTGTCCCATTTCCGTCCGGTCTCGATGAGTAGCGATGTGGCTGGTTGATCGATTTCCGCCGCCCCTTTCGCATCCAAATTGACGTTGATGCCGATTCCCAAGAAGAGGTCGACGAACTCTTTCTGGAACGCTGTCTCGCAAAGCACGCCCGATATCTTTTTGCCGCTCAGCTGCACATCGTTGGGCCATTTGATTTTGGGCTTGAGCCCCTCATGGATCAAAACAGCGGCAAAGCTGCAGGCCATGACTTGGGCGAGACTTGCCAAATGGAGTGTATTGGCGGGTAGGCGAAAATAGAACGTCGCATAGATATTGACGCCGCGGGGCGAGATCCATTTCCGTTGGTAGCGGCCTCTGCCAGCCGTCTGCTCTTCCGCATGTACGCAAGTGATTTGGTGAGGCGGAAAATCGGAGACATGCTCCTTCGCATAGGTATTCGTAGAATCAACACAATCCAAATGGATTTCATGCATACCCTTGTATTCTATCGAAACTTGGGAATAGAATCGAGACTATGTGGCAATCGTGGTCTCTATCCCGTCTCGACTACCGGATCTTTCCGCTGATCTTGGGGCTGATGCTGATCAGCCTGCTCGTGATCTCGTCGATGACCGGCGAATGGGGCGAGGAGGGGCCCCTATTTTGGACGCCGCTTGTGAAGAGCCAGGTGCGCTGGTTCTTTTTAGGCTGGGGCATCTTTCTCGCCTGCTCCGCCTTCGATTATCGTCACCTGCGCGACTGGAGTTTGGTCCTCTACTTCATCATGATCCTCCTCCTCGTCGGCCTCTTCTTCGTCAGCCCGATCCAAAATGTCCACCGCTGGTACAAAATCCCCGGCGTCGCCAGCTTCCAACCCTCGGAACAGGCCAAATTGATCCTCGTCATCTTCCTCGGCTGGTTTTTGGAACGGCGCGGCTCGCAGGTAAGTTCCATCCCCACCGCGCTGCAAATGGGCGCGATTGTGGGGCTTCCCTTCCTCCTCATTTTGAAACAGCCCAACCTCGGGACAGCCCTTGTCCTCTATCCGATCGCCCTGGTGATGGGCTACTTCGCCGGCATCCACAGGGGCCTTTTGCGGCTGATGGCCTCGTTGGGGGTCTTAACCCTCTTTTTGGTCTCCCTCCTGTTCACCGGCATCCTCGACCATGAGAAAATGCGCCCCCTCTTCACCACGGTTTTGAAGGAGTACCAGTACGAACGACTCAATCCCAACACCTACCATCAGAAGGCCTCCCAGATCGCCATCGCTATAGGAGGGCTCACGGGAACGGGATGGCATAAGGGGGATTTCTCGGGAAGGAAGTGGCTTCCGGAAGCCCATACCGATTCGGTCTTTGCTGCCTTTGGCGAAGAGTTTGGTTTTGTGGGGCTTATGTTCTTGCTGTTCCTTTTTTACGCTTTGATTTATTTTAGTTTTCAGGTGGTGGCTGTGGCTAAAGACCCCTTTGGCCGGTTCCTAGGAGCGGGGCTGACGGTTTACTTAGCCATGCACGTGCTGGTCAACATCGGGATGATGTGTGGGTTTCTTCCGATTTCGGGGGTACCTCTCATCTGTGTCACGTACGGGGGCAGCTCTTTATTGACCACTATGGCGGCGCTAGGCCTCCTCCAAAGTATTTATAGCAGAAGGTTTATGTTTTGATGTTCAACCATTCATTTATTTTTTCACCCGGCACTTGGTATGGAGAAGGGAAGATCCTTTTGAACATGGTTGAAGAGGAGCTGATCTTCAATACCAATTGGGCCGTGCAGAACAGAGACTTTGCGGGAAAGGTGACCTGTGCGCAGGAGATCCAGATCCAAGGCCTCTCTGAAAATATGCGCAACGAGCTTTCTTTCTATGATTTCCAGACGAAGACCTTTTCGGTCGACATGGAGAATCAGAATGTGGGAAGGATCGTTGGAACGGGCGTTTTCGACGACAAGATGATCGCCTGGGAATTCCGGAATAACGATATGAACTTTGAGGGATTTGAGACCTACAATCTGCAGAGCGATGGCAGCTATCAAATGAAAGGGGAATATGTGACGAGCGATCAATTTCGAACGCAAATTGAAGCGCGCATTTGGCCCCGTTCCAACGAGGCTCCGAGCCAAGACGAACAAGAAAACGAAGAAGAAGAGTAATGAAAAAACTGATCCCTCTGTTCTTTCTCGCGGCCTGCTCGATGAGTGGAACCGTCGTCACGATGGAATCCTTCTCCGATGTCCCGATTGGGGCCACGACGACGGAAGTGGTCTCCACTGTAGGAGAGCCCTACGCCATTCACAAGCGGGAAGATGGAGCGCTTGAGTACGAATATATCGAGCGGATCAAGATTGGCGATCGCGATGCGGAAGAGCGCCACTACTTCATCCTGATCAAAGGCGGACAAGTCATTTCCAAGCGGGTGAAGCAGAGCGGACCTTTGCCCTATTACCTGCACGGATTCGACAGCTACGAGATGCAGACCACACAAAACAACGAAGAGCAGTAGCAATTATTTCTTCCATTCTTTAAGATCTCCACCTCCTATCAATAAAAGTACTTAAAGGAGGGGAGCATGCCCTGTCTCTACAGCATCAATGAGCTTGCGCATAGTTATGCCGACCGAAAAACAGCGGGACTCAATCTCAATGAACAAGGACGACGGATCGCGCAGAATCGGGCGATCTATGATTATAAAGTCATTGGATTCAATCTAACTACGATTGCGACCATCGTCATCGTCGCCCTGGCGGTTTTCACCGCTTCGCAGTTCCTTGTCATTCTCGCATTCCTAACCTACAATGCACGCGGAGCCTTCATGAGATCTGTCGATTTCGAACACCAGGTTTACATGGAAGGTCTTCCTGTTCAGTGGGCAGATCGGGTTCGATGCCAATTATTGGACTTCCGAGTTTGGATGAAGACCGCACCCGCAGTAGATCCGGCCCTTTTCAGACCTGACCAGCCGCCGCCCGCTCCCCAACAGCCAGCGGTACCCGTGCCGAGGCAAGCACTTAATCCTGAATAACAACCATAGGAGACTATTATGCCATTACACCTTACCATGGATGCGGGTGTTGATTTGGCGGCCAAGAAGTGGCTCGCTTATCAAGACCCTCAGATGACACCTGCGAGAAGAGAGCAGATTCTTCGCGTTACCAAGTACAACCTTTTGGTGACTGGATTCAATGCCTCGACGGCTCTGCTCGTCACCGCCGTTGTCTCTTCCGTATTGTTTTCGTTTCAAATGGCGTTTGTTTTGGGCGCTATTGGGCTCTTTACTCGGATCTTAACGGAGAGGGAAATAAGGAATCTAAGGACTTATGCGATCCCCGCGGCTGGTCCGGCTGATGAGGGGCATATGGCCGTGCTGGCACGCGTGGCGTGGAATGTGATTGGAGGAAGAGCGCCTGTTGGGAACGCTATTTTGGCGCAATTGGGCGCCAGACAGGACGCAGATTGGGAAGAAAACGAGGTGATCTTCGACGTCTATCCACTCTGGAAAAATAGGGCTCCGATGCCTGCAGCCGCAGCACCTGTAGCACCCGCACCCGCAGCAGCCGGTTAATCAGTCAAGGGGCCCGCGCGGGGCCCCTCTGACCATTCCATAATATTTTTCTTGGCGTCTTTGCGTCTCCGCGTCTTCGCGTTTAACTGGGTTAGCCACAAACAACCCACACCAACCGTTTAACGCAAAGCCGCCAAGTCGCCAAGACGCAGAGAGGCCTTTT
>DATIIR010000082.1:0-12226 GCA_035479435.1 Chlamydiales bacterium | reverse complement strand
CTTTTCATTGGCGTTTTGGACCCGAGATTCTCGCAAAGAGCAATCGCAGAGGCAAAGCAGATCCCTGAGACGCAGAGACGCAGAGGGAAAAACAAGCTTCGCGTGGAGCTAGACTAGGGATTATGCAACGGTCTCAACGGTCTCATCGTTATATCATTCAATCGTTGTTTTTGGAGAACGAACAGGCCGGACTCGCAAGAGGGGTTATGCAACACACCCCCTCTAAAAGGGCCATTGGATTTCCTATCTCCTTATTTATTGGGATAATTTGTGGATATTAACATAACATTAAAAATATTAATTTGTTATAATATATTATTAAAAATGAGATAAATATTATGACAACACCTTTAGATCTTGCCGTATTGGGGGGAGGGGTCACCACCATTAAGGGCTCTCTCGATGTATCCAATGGACATCTCAGAAAAGGAGCGAAGGAGATCCTAACAGGCGCGGTCGTGATCGATATGGGGAGCCGAAGTTTAGGACTCGATCCAGCACGACACACGGGTCTGATGAGGGGCCATCTCTGTGCGGGAATGGGGGCAGTTTGTGTTCAAGGGGCCTTACGTCTTCGCGCTGGAGTCAAGCAAAGAAAGGTAGCTGAAGTCATCCGAGGGGGCCTCGAAGTGGCAACAGGGATGGCGGGAGCTGTCTTTGTATATGGCTTAGATGCCAGGATCATTAAGGCCGCACACGAGGCGGCTCTGTTGGGCCTCTCGAGTTGTTTGATTCTTAAATTCGGGTTCAAAGATCTGGCTACAGGCGCATATCGGCCAGGAATATATAAGATTTTGGTAGGTGCCAGTGGAATAGCTTGCGCTGGCTATCACCTCTATAGCACTTGTAAGGATGCTGCAACAAGAATTGAGCCCTTATCAGAGGAGCATTTGGCTTTTTTAAGTGCCCATAAAGAAGAAATTGAGGAGATGTACGAGAACAAGAGGTCTCGAGGGAGCTGGGAAAGATTAGGATGGGGGATCTCAAAAACGGCCTATACTCACCCAGAACTGCCAGGAATGCTCATTAAAATCCCAAATGGAAAGAGAGGATTTCGAGCGGAAAGTGGTGAGGATGATCTGAAAATCCATTACGCAAACCTGCAAGAAATCCGAGGCATTGCTCGTCCATTTGATCGGATTGTTCTCCCCTCGTCTCACTTGTTTCCAACAGATCGAGGGTTAATCCTCGTTGAGCAAAAATTCGATTTTAGAGACTCTTTATCTATCGATGATGAAGCGATGAGTCAATTTACGGAATTTCGAAGGGCGGCTGATCTTTGTGACATCGTTCCGGAAGAAGGGCATAACGCGGGATTATTAGATAATACTACACCTGATAAAATCGGCATCATTGATTTCGATTGCAGGGGATTGACGGGAGGAGGATTTAATCCTGTTGGGCGGGCTTTGGATTTTAGGTGGGATTGGGATTTTAGAAATCCTGGTTCCCGATTTTTCCATCCAGGCAATCGGAATCAAGTATTTGCTCTTGTTGTGGCGGCTGGAGGGAGTGCATTAGCTGGCGTATCCAAAGCAGCGAGAAAAGTAGCCAAAATAGAACCCCGAAGCATGCTGAAGATCGGTCTTGGAGCGGGAGTCGCCGCGAGTGCTTTTTGTGCATCTCGAGCTGACATGATTCAGCCCGCATTTACCATGTTCGGAACAGGTGTTGCCATGATAGCCGCATCCGTTGTCACTCCTGCGGTAACAAGAGCGTGGGATTGGGTAACGCGGAACGCCCTCTTCTTTTTACCAGAATGCGGCTTTGTCACTTAAGCAAATCATTCAAAGATATGGTTATTTGGTTTGGTTACAGCCGCCATTCTTGAAGGCAATGATCAGCTTTCTCTGGAAATCAGTGACTACATTACCCGAACCGAAAATTCGTTCTATCTCTGATTGATAAGACCCCACCAGACGATTCGCTTGGTAGCCGTAAGATAGACGTTTCTCTTCAGAGGATCGATCCCCTTCCCAAATAAGAAAATAGGCGGCGCCGAATTCTTTTAACGAATCGCAGCTGAGAAAGATATGGCGGAGCCGCTGGGAGAAATCATCGATTACGTTCAAAACACTGTTCGAAGTGGATGTATCAAAATCGTGATGGGCCACCGCCTCCAATACCGTCTCATTGTGTTCTTTGGACCTTTGGAAAGGATCGTAAACCCAATTCTCAATGGCATAGGTATCCCGTAAAAAGAGGGTATTGGTATCGTGAGAGCCGCCCCCATTATCGAAATTTTTGGTCCCCGGCTTCAGCCGGAGATTGGTAAAAGCCCCCACGCCTTCCGTATAGTCAGGACGCCCATTTTCCGTGCCCAACCCCTCCACGGTTGCCCCCGTCCAAGGCTGCTGCTCTGCCGAGGAGCCAAGCAAGGCCACAAAAGCAACTACAATAAACAATCCCATACCAACCACCTCACCGTAATTATACAATGCCAGCAATTAAGACAAAAACCTAAAGCAGCCAAAGGGATGAGGACATATCAAGCTCACAACCAACGACTTACAATAACAGGATAAGAGACTAAATAAATAGTATAATTATACTAAAAATTATGGTATAATTATGGTATGAACGAGACAAATTATACTACATATGTAGGCTTGAGACTATATTCCCAATCTAAGGACGTTACTCAATACTTGGAGAGGGATCGATCGGCTATTGCCCAGGAACTGATCGAAGAAAAATCAAGGTCATGGGGTTGTTTTGGATTCCTAGTACCAATATTGCTGGGCAGCCGCATACGATCTGCTGTCGACAAAGCCTTTCGCGACTTAATCCAAGCCAAATACCCTGGTCAGAATATCTCGAAATATACATCAAAATTCAGAGCTTACAAACAGTTTTTGCGAGAGCCTACGACTGCATACTACGACGAGAAGCTCCGACTGATTAAGCTAAACACAGCGCCGTATCAACGTCTTAAATCTGCCGGCTTTGAAGACAGCGATATTGTCAGACTCTCCGAACAGGTTGAGGCTAACCCCAATGATCCCCTTGCCACCCGTTTAGGACAGGTTGTCAAAAAGCTTGAGAAGAGCGTTGAAAACTTCGTTTCAAGTAAAGGACAAATACCGGGATACGAACTCAAACCAGAATATCTCAAAGAGCAAGTTTTCGAATTTGCAGAAAAAAAACTACCCATTCCAAAAGCCACCATCCAATCGCAGTTCGAATCTGTAACAGAAGAATATCCAGAGCACTCTTTGATTGATCAACTCGTCATCTTTGTTCAGCAACTCGGGTTTCCAACAATCCTCTCAAAGGCTGAGAACTTAGATCCCTTCATTTACAGTCTTCACCTGTTGAGAAAAGACGGCCGTATTTTAGCCCTCTCGAATAGATTTCTCACCGACTCTATAGAGTTTAACTACCCAGAAATCGGTAAAAAAGTCCTCACCATCTCCCCCAGGCAACAGAACGGAATCAGTGTACTCACCAGCGATTTCTTAATAACACAACTTGAAAGCAAGCTATCCGAAGTAGACAAAAAGCATCTTATTGAGCTTACTCACATGGACGAAATCGACTCACTTAAAAAACCAATGATACCAGATGAAAACCTGCTCAAGGATTTGAAGAAAAAGTGTCCTAAACTCCACACCTATTTGGCCACGTTTTTAGAACCTAGAGAGATCCCAGGACATTTGCTCAAATGGTATCCCAAGTTATTCGAGCGACAATTCAGACAGCTTTTAAGCATTCCACCGCGCCGCCCTCGACCACAAGCTGCTCCAAGTCACCCATCTGGTCCTGCAGTTGCATCACCCGCCAGAGCTCCGAACACTCGATCACGCCGTTCTCAACCACACGCTCCCATCCGCCCATCCAGTCACGCGGTAACAGTCATAGCCAGACAAGTTCAGCATAGGGACACTAAGTCGCGAATCCGCACTGTAGGTAACCAGTTAGAAGCCATCCCCGAAGGTGGTGACTATAAATCAGGGGCTCATTGACGTTGCTCAAATGCCCTCGAATATGCATCTGCAAAAGCATAGTGAGCCTTCGCCAATTGAAAGACATTCTCCGAGATCACAGAAGTTTTAGCGCGAGCTGAGGAAAGCGTACCATTTAATCTTCCAAATGCATCCACGTATTCCTGTGCAAGCTGGCTCAAGAGGCATTGCGAAAGAGGAACCTCCCCCTTCTTTATAATCTTTTTTGCCTCATTAAAGTACACATCTCTATGCATATAGGAATCAGGATCTGAATAGATTTTCTTATACATTTCGTTGATGGCGAAAAAATAGTCGTTTCGAGAGGCCCTCAATTCCTTTTCAGGACATAAAGAAAAATTTTCATATGCTGTTTTAACATTTCTTACAGCATCAATACAGCCAGAATCTAACGAACTATCTACTTGCAATCCAGAAAACAAACTCAAAGCAATTGAACTCATAATAACCTCTCTAATTTACGGTGGAGTATACTCCACGAGTAATAAAAAGTGAAGGAGTGAGGGATCTATTTTCTTTTAAAAAAAAAGGTAGTAAGGTGAGGAATATACCGGGAGTGATTCAAAAATCGGGGGATGCCAAGGAGGCGCCCTGATTTTGGGTCAGGCGAAGCCGGCGCTGAAGCAGCTCAACCTGAAAGGTTGGGCCCCGGGGTCCCCAAAGATGCATCATCTTTGGGGTGGGGTGGAAGCGGATCCCAAAAGCAGTGGCTGCCCGACGCCGGCAGAACCGATTTTTGAATCACGAGCGGTATATATGATCCTTGCCGAGATATTGAAGCAGCCCGCCAAGTTCGACTGTCTGAAAAACCCCGTTATCCTCCAGCTAGAGTCCCTCAACTTCACCCCGTTCCATCTGATCGCCTTGATCATTTTCGCCATAGCCATCGTTCATACATTGTGCGTCTACAAGGTCCACGAATGGGCAAGAAGGCTCGAATGGAAGCAGAGGCCCAAACGGCGGGGTAGGCAGCGCGAGCGGAGCTTCGCAGTCTATTTGCTCTACTTCCTCTCCGAAGTAGAGGTGGTGTTCGCCTTTTGGGCCATTTTTTTATTCATCGCGATGGTCTCCTTTTATGGCTGGACGATCGGCTTGGAGTATATCAATACGCGGGACTATACAGAGCCGCTCTTTGTCGTGGTGATTCTGGCAATGGCGTCGACTAAGCCGATTGTCCACGTTGCCGAAAAAATGATCCAGTGGTTCGCAAAAGGGCTGGGAGGGACGCTTTCTGCATGGTGGTTCGTACTGCTGACCGTGGGGCCGCTGTTGGGTTCGCTCATCACCGAGGCGGCGGCGATGGCGCTGTGCGCTCTGCTTCTGTCGCGCCAGTTTTATGCTTACCACCCGAGTCAAAAGTTGGCCTATGCCACTCTGGCGCTCCTCTTTGTCAACATATCCGTCGGCGGCGTTCTGACCGATTTTGCGTCGCCCGCTGTGTTAGTGCTCGCCCACTTCTGGCACTGGACCCTAACCGATGTTTTCGTCGACTTCGGCTGGAAGGCAATCGTGGGGATCGTCTTGTCCAACTTGCTCTACTGGACCTACTTTAGAAAGGAGTTGTACGAACTCAACGTGAGAAGGAAGGCGATGCAAATCTACTCCCATTACGCGGCGAGGGTCTCGGAGAAGCCCATCCCCATCTGGGTCACGGCAGCCCACATGCTGATCATGGTCTGGATCGTGTGTGTCGCCCACTATCCCGCCATTTTTATTGCGAGCTTCCTCTTCTTCATCGCCTTCTACCAGGCGACGCGCTCGTATCAGTACTCGCTCCGCTTGGCGCGCCCCCTCCTCATCGGCCTCTTCTTGGCGGGTCTGGTGATCCACGGGGGGCTGCAGGGCTGGTGGGTCGTCGCCATTTTACACGGCCTGAGCCCGCTCTCAGTGATGGGGGTCGCCATCGCCTTGACCGGCTTCAACGACAACACAGCGATCTCCTATCTGACTACACTCGTGCCCAACTGGGGCGATATCTACGAGTACGCCGTCTTCACCGGCGTTGTCGCAGGCGGCGGCCTCACGGTCATCGCCAATGCCCCCAATCCCGCAGGCTACGCCATCCTCAAAAAACACTTCGAAAAGGGGATCAGACCACTCCACCTCTTCCTGGCTGCGCTAATCCCCACTTGTATCCTTTACGCCGTGTTCTACTTCTTCGGCCCATTGTTCTAAATCGGTGTAGAGTGCTACTATTTCCTCCCATTTTAATAAGGAGTTTTTATGGCAGCACCAGTGGGACCACCTCTCTTTCAGAGTCCCCCTCCCACCCAACCGGCCAGTTCTAAGGCGAAAGAGTTTTTCAATCTGATCCTCGATAGAAAATATCAAGGGCACGAATATGAAGCGTGGCTCTTCATTGCAAATACCCCAACGCTCATTCAGGAGCTGAGTCAGCCATGCGCGAACCCGACGTTCAAGGGACAAATTGTGGCAGAGCAATTTCTCGAACAGCTTTTGAAACATCCCCAAAATCTGCACCGCTTTGAAATGGTTCGTACGGTCGCCAACATCATGCGGGTTAGGAATATTGGGACTAACTTCTCAGACTTTGCTCAAGGCATCGCCCTATTGCAAATAGAGGAGAAAAGGGCGGATGACTACATTCGCAAGCATCTGCAAGATATCGAAACGTACCTCGGGACTTTCATCGACATCTACCGAGATGAACCCGAGCTCTTAGCCCGATTCAAGAATCTGCGGACCAATACGAACCGGGTTCTCCATTGGATAGGATTGGAGGAAGAGGACTAGATCACAGTTTAGAGACCGACTTGTAGCCGAATATCAGGAGCGGCACGGACGCAAAAATGTAGAGGAACCAGAAACGGGCATCCCACTTTAAGATCATCGTCCCTTTGCTCGCAAAGAGCAACATCAAGAGCCCAAAGAGCAGAAGCTGCGTGCCAAGGGTCATGAGGATCGTGGGACCGAAAATGTTTTTGCTTTCTTCAGGTTCCATAGGGGCCATTTGGGGTTCTTCCGCAAGAGTTGCCTCCTGCGGCGGTTGGGAGGCTTTGGGTGCATAATGGGGAGGATAGAGCGACTGTTGCGTGTTGAGGTTCTTCACCGCGGCAGCGGGGCTGTAACTGGCCGATTGCTGCTCCGGCTTTTCCTCGCGTAAATCCGCTGCGCAAAAGGGACAGACGATCACGTCCAAGTCGATTTCCCCTTCGCAGTTATAACACATTTTTTGACGCTTCTTCGGCTTCATAAGTCTGACCTCTAAAAACAGAGTATAAGGAAAGCACCTTTTTTCCTATAATTGGTATTTTCAAGGAGTGGGTATGTCCGAAAGAAAAAAAGTGGATGTCGCTGTGATCGGGTCGGGGCCAGGTGGCTACGTTGCGGCAATCCGTGCTGCGCAATTGGGTCAGTCCGTGGCGCTGATTGAACGGGAGTTGCTGGGGGGTTGCTGTCTCAACGTGGGTTGCATCCCAACAAAAACGTTGATCGCCAATGCGGCGGTCCTCCACCAAGTGCAAAGAGCCAAAGATTTTGGCATCACGACGGGGCCGGTCTCTTTCCACTACGATCAGATGAAAAAAAGAAAGGACCAGGTGATCGCAAAAATGCGCACGGGCCTCGATGGCCTCCTCCGCTCCAATAAAATCACCGTCTATCGGGGCACAGCGCAGTTTGAATCGCCCCGCTTGCTGAAGATTTTGGGGCAGGATCAGCTTTTTCTCGATGCGGAAAAAATCATCATCGCCACCGGTTCTGTGCCGATGGATGTGAAGGCGTTTCCCTGTGATCACAAGAGGATCCTCAATTCCACTTCGATTTTAGAGCTCACAGAGGTGCCCAAGAGTCTCGCTATCATCGGGGGCGGCTATATCGGCTGCGAGTTCGCCTCGCTCTTTGCCGAACTCGGCGTGAAGGTGACGATTTTGGAGGCGCTGCCCACCATTTTGACCGCTCAGGGGCCCACGATCGCGCAATTTATGACCAAGGCCTTTATGGCAAAGGGGGTCGATATCCAAACCAATGTGATGGTGAAGGGAATCGAGAATAAAAAGTCCCACGTGCACATCGCCTTGGCAGATGGGAAGGCGGTGGAGGCCGATCTGGCGCTCGTGTCGGTGGGGCGGAAGGTCTACACCGAGGGGCTGGCGCTGGAAAAAGCGGGCCTTCGGACGACCGATCGGGGCTTTATCGAGACCAACGACCAGATGGAGACCGAAGTGCGGGGCATCTACGCGATCGGCGATGTGACGGGCAAGTGGATGCTCGCCCACGTGGCCTCGCATCAGGGGATGGTGGCTGCGGCCTGCGCCGCTGGTCTGGAGACGCGCATGCACTACGAGGCTGTGCCAGCCGTCGTCTTCACTTCGCCTGAGATCGCCACTGTCGGCCTCTCCCTCGAACAGGCGCAAAAAGAGGGTTATCAGGCCACGGCGGGCTCTTTCCCCTTCGCGGCGTTGGGCAAAGCGCAAGCGTCGATGGATACGGAGGGGTTCGCGCAAGTGATCTCCGATCAGAAGACGGGGCAGATTTTGGGGGCGACGGTCATTGGCCACGAGGCGTCGAACCTCATCGGCGAAATGGCGCTTGCTATCCAAAATGAACTCACGCTAGAGTCGGTGATTGAGACGATCCATGCCCACCCAACTGTGGCGGAAGGGTGGCATGAGGCGGCGCTCATCGCAGCCGAGAGGCCCATTAACTTTCCACCCCGCGTGAAACGATGACGAAATTGAATCTTTTGCCTGAAAATCCCGAAGTGGGCGTGGGGCGTTTTCCCTCATGGCTGCACCGAAAGTTGCCAGCGGGTGGGCAGATATTTAAAACCAACACCATCATCGACAAGTACAAGCTCAATACCGTCTGCGAAGAGGCGAAATGCCCCAACCGGCTCGAGTGCTACACCAAAAAAACGGCGACGTTTCTCGCGTTGGGGAAAGAGTGCACTCGCAATTGCGGTTTTTGCGACATTGACTTTAGCAAAACGCCCAAAGCCCCGGAAGCGGACGAACCCGAAAGGATCGCCCTCTCGGTCCGCGAATTGGGACTCAAGCACGCCGTCATCACGATGGTGGCCCGCGACGATCTCCCCGATCAGGGCGCAGGTCAAATCGCCGCCATCATCCGCGCAATCCGGCAGGAGAACAAAGACGTTACGGTGGAGGTCCTGACCACGGACTTCTCTGGCAATGTAAAGCTGCTTTACATTGTTCTCGACGCTAAGCCTGAGATCTTTAACCACAATATTGAAACGGTGCGAGCCCTCTCGCCCCGGGTTAGGCACAAGGCGGAGTACGATCGAACCCTGAGCATGTTGCGAGCCGCTAAGGAGTCGCAGCGGGTCGTCTTTGTCAAGTCGGGCATCATGGTGGGTCTTGGGGAGACGGAGGCTCAGGTGAAGGAGACGATCGCCGATTTGGCCTCTGCTGGCTGCGATATCATTACGATTGGGCAGTATTTGCAGGCGAGTTCGAGGAAGCTGCTAGTTAAGGAGTTTGTGCATCCGGAGCGGTTTAAGATTTACGAGGAGTATGGGCAGAAGCTGGGCGTGCGGCATATGTACTCTGGCCCCTTTGTCCGCTCGAGCTACAACGCCAACCTATTCGCCGCTGATATCGCCATCAATTCCCACTAGGCAGACAATTCCTTCGTGGCGTATAGGGGAGGAATGCGCAAATCATCCATCGAAGTCGCTACCATCGTCCTCGCTGGGGGGCAAGGGACACGGCTCCATCCTCTCACGATCCACCACTCCAAGCCCGCTGTGGCCTACGGGGGTAGATATCGGCTCATCGACATCCCCATTTCCAATTCGATCAACTCCGATTTTCGCCAGATTTTCGTGATCGCACAGTACCTTTCCGGCGAGCTGCAACACCATGTGAGCCAAACATACCATTTCGACAACTACAATCCGGGGGCCGTGGATGTTCTCACGCCGCAGGTGAACGAAAAGGGGGAACGGGAGTGGTTCACTGGCACAGCCGATGCCGTGCGCAAGAATCTCCCCACGCTTCTCAAATCGCCCGCCGACTATTTTCTCATCCTCTCGGGCGATCAGCTCTACAACATCAATTTCCAACACATGCTCACCTTTGCCCAATCGAAGAATGCCGATCTCACCATCGCCTCGATCCCTGTCCTTGAAAAAGAGGCGCGCCGTATGGGGCTTCTCAAGATCGATAAAAACTGCACGGTCACCGACTTTGTGGAAAAATCGAAAGAGAACATCGATCCATTCCGCCTCGATGACTCGTTTTTCAAAGAGTGGGAGATCAAGCCCCACAAAAAACCCTCCTACCTCGGTTCGATGGGGATCTATATCTTCAAGCGAGACGCTCTCGTCTCTCTTCTTGAAAACGATCTGAGAGACGATTTTGGCTATCACCTCTTGACAACGGCTGTTCAAACGGGGCGCACTTCAGCATTTATCTACTGCGGCTATTGGGAAGACATTGGGACCATCGCCTCCTATTACGAAGCGAACCTCATTCTCACCCATTCGACAACGGGGCTCAATACCTACGATGAGAAAAATCCCATCTACACGCGTCCTACCTTTCTTCCGGGCCCTAAAATCAAGCGGACAAAAATCACCCAATCGATCATTTGCGAGGGGTGCATCATTGAAGCGGACGAGATCTCCAACAGCATCATTGGCCTGCGCACCCACATCAAGCAAGGCTCGATCATCCGCGATACGGTGATGTTGGGCAACCACTTCTACATGCCGCCGCTCCATGAGGGGAAGCAGGTGGAGCTCTCCTACTGGATCGGCGAAAATTGCCTCATTGAGAAGGCGATCATCGATGAGCATGTGCAGATTGGCGACAATGTGAAGCTCACCAACAAATCGCGTCACACCCATTATGACGGAGACGGCCTCTTCGTCCGCGACGGCATCATCGTCATCCCATCGGGAACAGTTCTTCCCAATAACTTCGAATTTTAACAAAAACAACACAACACTCTCACATTGACAGACTAACGACTTACTATATTCATATTAACGAATATGTTATTGAACAAAATATGCGTTTTTACATATATTCAAGATAGGAAAATATATGGATTTTTGAATATGAAAAGGAAGACATCCCCCCTTTCAACGCGGATGAGGATCGATCAGTCTCTTGAAGAGACTCGAGCGCTTGGCAATAAGTTCAAATCCATCGGGCTGCATCAGTGGGTTCGGGACCTAAGGAAACGGCTGCACATGAGCCAGAAGCAATTGGCTGCTAGGGCCAAAATCACGCAGTCTCAATTGTCTCTGATCGAGTCTGGAAAAACTCGGATTACTATGGGGACTTTGGAGAGGGTGCTGGCGGCCTTATTTTGCGATGCATTGATTCTTCCCTTTCCTCACGGTGATATGGGAACCATTTTAAAAGAACAGGCTTATCAGGCTGCGCGCAAGAAGTTAAGTTCCCTTTCTGGGAGTATGGCCTTAGAGGAGCAGCTCCCCTCCAAGGCCTACCTGGAAAGAAAAATAGCAGAGGTGGCCGATGATTTGATTCGTTCAGGATCCACGGAGATTTGGGATTTATGACGTTTACAATTGTACCGGGGGCTACCCCTATTAGCGATCTCAGCGAGCTAAAAATCCCCATTACAACTCAAGCTGAACTAGACGCCGCTGAATTTGACAATATTCACCGAGCGGAACAATTTTATTTCAGAAGGAGAAAAGTGAATGATGCCACATGGCTTACACCGCCCTTTTTACAGAAGATTCATAGAGCGATGTTTGATGATGTCTGGGAATGGGCTGGTAAATATCGCAAGCACGATGTCTTGCCGGTGGGAATAGATCCCTATAAGATCCCTTTAGCGATGCACGAGTTAAGCCAAGATGTCGCTTATTGGGTGGGCGTTCCTGTTCACATGACACTTCTGGAAATGAGTGCTCGCATCCATCACCGGCTTGCCTGGATTCATCCTTTCCCTAACGGAAATGGGCGCTTTAGCCGCTTCGTTTCTAATTTGTTTCTCTTTTCATTCCGTCAGCCTCTCCCCACCTGGCCAGGTGGGTTAGACAGAGATAGCTCTCACCGACGGCAGTATCTGAAGACTTTGCAAGAAGCAGACAAAGGTGATTTTCGCCCTTTAGTGGATTATCTGAAATTTTTGGGCGCATAGGCTTTCTCTCTTTGTCAATAGACACTGGTTGAGAAAGACAAATTCTAGTACCGTGGTACCATGCGCATTTGGGCGATTGGCGATTTGCATTTAAGTTTTGGCGTGGCGAACAAAAGCATGGATATCTTTGGCCCTGCTTGGGAAAAGCATGCCGAAAA
>DATIIR010000081.1:0-8658 GCA_035479435.1 Chlamydiales bacterium | reverse complement strand
ATAAGGCTCAATGGATCTCCCTCCTTCTTTCGACAAACTGCTCAACCACCTCGAGGACGTCGAACTCACGACAGTCCATGGGCGCATCACCGAAATCATCGGCATGTTGATCCGCGCCGTGGTTCCCCAAGTCAAGATGGGAGAGCTCTGCCTCATTAAGCGAGAGGGGCTAGAACCTTTGGCTGCCGAAGTGGTTGGATTCACGAAAGACGAAGTGCTCCTTTCGCCCCTCGGCGACATGAAAGGGATCGGCCCCTCCTCTGAAGTCATTCCGATGCGAATGCCGATGCACATCAAGCTCGGCCCTGCGCTTTTGGGGCGCGTTCTCAATGGACTTGGCCAGCCGATGGATGAGGACACCAAAGGGCCTCTCCACGTAACAGACTCGTATCCCGTCATCAACGCCCCTCCCGATCCGATGAAGCGCGGCCTGATCACCAAGCCCATATCGGTCGGTGTCCGCTGCATCGACAGCACCCTCACTTGTGGACGCGGGCAAAGGGTCGGTATTTTCTCCGCAGCAGGCGTCGGAAAATCGACGCTCCTCGGCATGATCGCGCGCAATGCGCAGGCCGATGTCAACGTCATTTCGCTCATCGGCGAGAGGGGGCGCGAACTGCGCGAATTCCTCATCAACGACCTCGGCGAAGAGGGGATGAAGCGCTCGGTCGTCGTCGTCTCCACCTCCGATCAAGCGGCGCAGATGCGCCTCAATGCCGCCTATGTGGGAACAGCTATTGCCGAATACTTCCGCGATCAGGGGAAATCGGTCATCCTCATGATGGACTCGATCACCCGATTTGCGCGCGCGCTGCGCGAAATCGGCCTAGCCGCTGGCGAGCCCCCTGCCCGCGCCGGCTATACCCCATCGGTCTTCGCGGTCCTGCCCCGCCTCCTTGAGCGTTCGGGCAACTCCGACAAAGGCTCGATCACCGCCTTCTACACCATTCTCGTCGCAGGCGACGACCTCAATGAGCCTGTCGCCGACGAAGTGCGCTCCATCCTCGACGGACACATCATCCTCTCTTCGGAGCTCGCCCGTCAGTTCCACTATCCGGCGATCGACGTCCTCTCCTCCATCAGCCGTATTTTGCCCCAGATCGTCGACCGGCAGCATCTCGAACTGATCGGCAAGTTGCGCGAAGTACTCGCTAACTACAAGAAGAATGAGCTGCTGATTCGGATTGGGGAATATAAGCCTGGTTCTGACAAGAACGCAGATTTTGCTTTAAAGTACATCGACAAGGTGAACCGTTTCCTCAAGCAGCAAGTCGAAGAGAAATGCTCCTTTGAAGAAACGATGCGCCAACTCAAAGCCCTCTTTACTTAGAGAACCAGTTTACAAGACCGAAGAAGCCCTTAGCCTCTGGTTCTTTGATCTCGAGCACTTCGGGTTCTTTTACTGGAGGAATTACATCTCTCTTCTCCTCACCGAGCCACTGGACCTGTTTATTTCTCAGTCCATTTTCGGCCTCGCGGGCAAAGTAGGCGTACGCTGCGGCCACGGCGGCAATCGCTGCCAACGCACCCAGGACGAACGCGCCGCCCGGGATTAAGCCTGCCACACCGATCAGGAGCAGAATCGTACCGCCAAAAGCGATCGAGGTGCTCACTCGCTCTCTCACCTTGAGGTGATCTAACTCGTGGGTGAGTTCGCCAAAAGAAGTTTTGGCATTTGGATTTTTATTTAAGTAGTCTAACCTTGAACTGACAGCAGTAGTCATATATCACCTTTTTTATTATTTCGCAGAGTAATTATATTAACAATTACGAATAATTTCTAGTGAAATGGGATATTGATACGAGTAAAAAATTGAACCAAACGCAAAACTGAGGCGGGGCGAAGGGCCCCTGGCCCCCTAGTAGCCTCAGGCCTCTTCAAAAAAAATCGGGCACGGGCACGCACACGTTCACGAAAGGCAGTCGGGAGAAGCCCCCGCTGCCCCAGCAGCCTCCGCCTCTCTCTTTAAGACAAGTAAAAATCGGCTTCTATAGGTCGGATAGAAGTCGATAATAGTGTTCTTACAGGGTTTTATGGATAACGAGCCTGAGCTCGAATGGGGCAGCGGGGGCTTCTCCCGACTGCCTTTCGTGAACGTGTGCGTGCCCGTGCCCCTGCCCGATTTCGGGGCCTTTGGCCCCGCCGCAGTTTTGCGTTTTGCATTCAGCGTTCTGCGTTTAGTTCAATCCCCCCATCTCATTTCTCCAAAAAAAAACCGCTTCCCTTTCGGGAAACGGTTCTCAAACTAAAAGGTCAGGTTAGATCGATTAAGAGTTAACGGATAAGTACCCGCCTGAAAGCGTGTGGACTATGCCACTTTCTCTCTCAGCAACTGTGCTTTCCTCTTCCTCTTCTTTCTCTTTCGCTTTGGTCGCCTCAATTCTCTTATTGAGCTCTGCCTGAACCTTGGTGTAGTTGGATTTAATTCCTGCCAACATCTCAACTTCTTTTTGCAGATTTTTAGGTTCCTGGTAGAGGGTATAAGCAAAATAGGCAGCAGCCATAACGAGGATGATACCAATACCGATACCGCTGACAATCGCCGCACTTACCGTAGCTCCGAGAGCAGCAACGATAATGCTGTGCAAGGCGAATCCGAGAAAGCCCGATACAGTCAAGACTTTCGCTGCAGTGATTACTTTTTGATTCGCCAGCTTCTCTTCTGGCTTATAATCAGCGATGTTATATTCAGGATTGAGCTTGAGCCCCGCAGCCTCGGGAAGCTTCCTTTGTAATGTTACTGATGACATAATATTACTCCATTTATTAAAACACTAATTAATGTTAGTTAAGTTTCGAGTACTATTATAATAAAAATGTGAGTTAATTAATAGATAAATGAATTATTGTCATTTTTCAACTAAAGAATTTATTTACATACAATCTTCCCATTTGCCAGCAATCACTTAGGTCAGTTAAAGTTTGTTTTTGGAGGCCCTCTAGATGAATAAACCCCTGACCTACCCCCTCGAACAGCTGATGGTCATTAAAAAAAACAGGTTCGATCAGGCTGTCAAAACGCTTGAGGAGAAAAAGAAAATTCTTGAAAAAGCATATGAAAAACTTTACGACGTAACCCAGGAGAGGGACAAGGCCCTGGTGCATAAAAAGGCCAAACTGGCCCAGCTGAGGGAGGCCCTGGACGAGGGGACCACAACCGACAAAATTCAGCAGATGAAGGTCTACCTCAAAATCGTCGACGAAAAGCTCGCCGAGAAGGAAAAAAAGGTCGTCGACCAGCAAAAACAGGTCGACCTAGCCCAGAAACAGGTGGACCTAGCCACAGATGAGCTCTTCCAAAGAAAGAAGGATCTAGAGAAACTAGAGATCCATAAACAGGAGTGGGAGAAGGAACTCCGCTACTGGACCGAGCAAAAAGAGGCCCTGGAACAGGACGAACAGGGGTCCGCAGCCCATACGCTGAGGAAAAAAGAGGCCGAAACGAGAAAAAAAGATCGAGACCAACCATGAGTAGTACCGAACCCCCTTCAAGGGTCAATAAAGGCCAAGAACTCAATTCCAAAGCCGCCCAGGATGCCCTTGTCAGCAAAGGACGGGTGGAAAAGGTGCGGGAGGTCGACCCCGACGAGCAGGCCCGCCAGAGGAAGAAGTTCCAGATGATGATGGGGGATGAGGACCGGCTAGAGGGGGCTCCTGAGGGGCCTGGGGGGGCTCCTAGCCCTTTTGACCTCTTTTCCAGCGAGGCCGCCTCAGGGGGAGGGGGGACCTCCGTCCCCGCCATAGGCGATGTGACCGAATCCCCTACCCCCAATGACTCCTACGGCGACGTCCAGGACGCTATCGTAGCCAGCCCCTCCTATTCCCCCGCCCCCGACCTATCGACGTCAGAACCCGAAGAAAACGACGAATCGACCCTGGGGGCCCTCCCCCGATCGGGCGATTTCTGGGATGATACAGACCTCCCCCCCGACCAGCCTCTAAAACCCCAGCAATATGAGGAGACGTCCGATTCAGCCTCCCGCAACCTAGGAAAAGGGGGTAAAAAAGGGAAAGCAGGCCTCGAGGGGGGGCTCCCAGGACCTGTTGCCGGGAAAAAAGGGAAAGAACCCTCCCCATTTGGCCCTCCCGGCAAAGCCATGGAAAACCCCAAAAAAGGGCATAAGGGGAAAGGCGAAGTGCCTCCTCCTGGAGCCAAAAAAGAGCTCCCCTCACCGTTTGAAGTGGCAAGGCCCACAACAAAAGAGGAGAGCAGATCCACGGGGCGCTATTTCGCGTCTGAAGAGAGCAGCAAAAAAGAGAAAAAAACTTCCCCCAAAGAAAAAGTCCAAGAGCCCAATGTCGTCCCCTTCCGCTTAGAAGAGCGAAGCGGCGGCGGCGGACAGCGGGGCCACGAGCAAAAAATTACCGAAATCGAAGCCCCCTCATTGCCTCTCTTGCCAGCCCCTGTGCAGCCGATGGCTTTTGCCGCGACAACGGCAGCTGTGACCTACCTGAGTCCAGAGACAGTTTCCCTCTATTTTCAGATGGTGGGGCAACTCTACGTGATGGCGGGAACGTCGGGCATTAGCACGACGGAAATCGTCCTCAATAACCCCGCTTATGCAAATTCCCGATTCTTTGGCGCTAGAATAACGGTTGAAAAATATGCGACGGCGCCCGATTCTTTCAATATCCGCCTGACTGGAAGTGACGCGGCTGTGGCGAGCTTTAGGGAAAATATCCCCAGCTTGATGACAGCGTTTCAGAACAGCAATCTCCCCTTCAGAGTCCAGCGCATCGAAGCTGAGTATTCGATTGAGAGGCCCATGTTCCGCCGCAAAGAGCGGGGCGAAAGCAAAGGGGAAGCTGGCGGCGGCGATTTTGGAGAAAGGAGAAAATAGATTATGGCAGCCCCTCTCGCTTGGGTTCGAAAAATAGCAGCGGAAGTTCCGCAACTCAACACCATCCCCCTCTTTGGGAATGCCCCTTCATTCGATTGGCATCGCCTCGCATCGCTGATCGCGTCGCGCTTCGCCGTTCCCCATTTGGAGATCCACGCGCGGGAACAGACTTGGCGTGAACCCGATGAAATGCGCAAAGGGCTCGGCAAATCGCTGATCGTCTATCCGATCGTCCTCTCTCCCATCGGCACTGTTTACTGGATCATGTCTCAAGAGGACATGATTAAATTGACCTCATCACTGCTCAAGCCCGAGGGAAAAACCCGCGCCCTCACGTCGGAGATCTTGCAAGAGGGATTCTACCGCTTCTTAAGCCTCGAGGTTCTCGAGGCGATCCAGGGGATTTTGCCGCTGCAGAATCTGACCCTCCACTTGAGCGAGGAGGAGCGCGCGCCCGAAGGGAGAACTTTCTGCATCGACGTGGAGATCGAATTCGAGAAGAAATCGTGCTGGGGGCGCCTCGCCATCCCCGACGCCTTTCGGACCGCTTGGGTGCGCCATTTTGAGCAGATGCCCTCGGAATACAAGCCGACAGAGCTTTCGCGCCAAGTGGAACTCGTCCTCGGAGTCCGAACTGGATCTGTACTGCTCGGTCAAAGCGAATGGAAGAGCCTGAAAGAGGGCGATTTTCTCGTTCTGGATCGGGGGAGCTACGACGCTCACAAAGAGACGGGCGTAGCGACATTGACACTTGGAGCCACTCCCCTCTTCAACGTCAAGATCCACAACAATAAATTAAGCCTGATTGATTACGCTTTTTACTACGAGGATACAATGGAACAGAAACCGGGGGAAGCCTCCCAAAAAGTACATCCTGCCGAAGGGGAAGTCGTCGCGATTAAGGAGCTGCCCCTGTTCGTGACCGTCGAGTTAGCCCGTCTGAAGATGACCCTGGACCAACTGATGCACCTCAATCCCGGGAACACACTCGAGCTACCGATTCATCCGGACCAGAGCGTATCGCTTGCTGTCAATGGGCAAAAAGTGGGCCGGGCCGAGTTGGTCTACTTAGGTGAAACTTTGGGACTGCGAATCCTTGAACTTGGATGATTTTCACAAACAGACTACCCTTCCCGATCTGCACGCGACGCAGAGCCGTTTTCCTTTGCCCCAGAAAATCGGCCCCTACAAAATCGAAAGTCTGCTGAATAAGGGGGGGATGAGCGTCCTCTATCTGGGCACTCATCCCGACACGGCGCAGCCCCTCGTCATCAAAGTGCTCCTCCCCAAATATCTCAAGAATAAAGAGATCGCCAACCGCTTTTTGAAAGAGGCGCAGATCATCGGCATCACCAACCACCCCAACATCGTCCGCCTTTACGGCCAGGGGCAGTGGGAGAAAGGGCTCTACATCGCGATGGAGTTCATTCAGGGCATTTCGCTGCGCCAATTCATCCAACAAAAGTCGCTCTCCCATAAACGGGCCCTCGAGATCATCCTCCAAGTCGCCTACGCCCTTTGCCATCTCCACACGCACGGCGTGATCCACAGAGACCTTAAGCCAGAAAACATCTTGATCACAGAAACGGGTGAAATCAAAGTGATCGATTTCGGCATTGCGCAGCTCCACGGCGAAGAGGAGAGGATCACGCAAAAAAAGAGGATGATGGGGACCCCCGTCTACATGAGTCCCGAACAAAAAGAGAATCCGACGCAAGTCGGCTACTCTTCCGACATCTATTCTCTCGGCATCATTGCCTACGAGCTCATCCTCGGCAGGCTCAGCCATGGCGTCATCCATCTCGCGCTCCTCTCCAAACCGTTCCGCACCATCATTGAGAAGGCGCTCAAGACCGACCCAGCCGAGCGCTACCAAGACATCGTCGATTTCATCACCGACATCTCGCAATACATCAAGACGCTCTCCTCCGAAAACGAGGAGCGGGAAGAGGAGACTTCGGACGAAGTGCTCAACATGATCCAAGAGACCCGTTCGATCCTCATACCGAAAAAGGGGCCCCGTTGGCCGCAGGTCGAAATCGGCATCGCCGTCCACGGAGGGATATCTCTTTCCAGTCTCTATCTCGATTTCTTCCGCCTCACGGAGAACCGCTACTGCATCGCGCTCGCCGAGCCCCTCGAGTCGGGCGTCGCCTCGCTCCTCCACAGCTCCATCCTCCGCGGCATGGTGCGGATGGCCATCCAACTCCACTTTCAAAACGGCAAAAAAGAGCAACACCCGATCAAGATGCTCCACACCCTCAACCAAGCGCTCTCTGAAGATCCGATGGACCAAGATTTTGGCCTCTGCATTCTTTTTCTCAACCCCGACAAAGACCAACTTTCGTTTATTTCGTGCAGTTACACCAACCTGTGGCACATTCCTGACGGCAGCAAAAAGGTGCGCGTCCTCTCCACACCGAATCCCCCCCTTGGCGCCCATGCCGTCTCCACACTTCTTGAGACCGCCGACAATTGGAACTCGGGCGATACGCTCATCCTCCATTCGCTTGGCCTGACGCCAAATAAGGGGGAGGAAGTTTTCATTGAAGAATACTTGCTTTTGCCTGCGCAAAACCAAGCGGAGAAGATTTTGGAAAAGATGACCGCTCAAAAGAAGGGTTTGCCAAAACGGGCCTCCGCAGTCTTGAGTATCCATCGCATCTTCTGAAAAGAAAAATCGGGCACGGGCACGCACACGGGCACGGGCACGAAATCCCCTCGACGGTATGGGGTAGCAGGGAGCTTCACGAGACCGTATTACCGGATAAGCTTATCCCTATATACCCCACCCGAAATCACTTGAAATAAAACAAATAATATACTAAAATATATACTAAAATTTAATTATATGGATAAATAATGACTTATATAAGCGGAATTCCCTGTTCTAATAGATTTGATGTTTTAGCCACCCTGGATGAAGAAGGCGAACCAAATGAAATCTCCGAGAGCCAGGCTGCGCCAACGGCTAGTCCATCGGAAGCTAAACCTACCGCCCCTCGTTCCTCGCTAAAGAAAATGGCGCTTGCGGTTGGCTCATGTATCCTTCTAATTGGAGGAGGGCTTCCATATATTCAAGATCGTCAGATAATGAACGACAGGGCACCCGGGATAATGAACGACAGGGCACCTCCTCTTTCGAAACTAGGCCAGCCTTTGGAACTCATCATACGAAAGCAAAAGTTACCAACTAACGACGGTCGTAGAAACCCTCTTGACGAGGATCTTTACTCCTTGTATCCCAAACCAGAAAAATGCACAATTTCAGGACCTACGAACAGCTATCAGCATATACAATCCTTCATCGAATGTCACAAAAACGAATTTTTAGCGATGACCCGCTCACGCTTTGATGAAAAATATCATAGCAAGTTCACAGTGTTGGGGGAGGGAATATCGAAAGTAGCCGTTTCCCATGAAGATTTTCCGGGGTATGTATTTAAAGTACCCTTACACCCCTCATCCGCATCCGATCTAAAAAAACACGTGGAAGGCGCGGAAGCTGCAGAAAATGCCATTCAAACTTGCAGATACAAAAACATTATGACGACTAAACCACTGTTATTCAAAAATGACACGCTCATAATTGTTGCAGAACCTAAAATGAGCTTTATCCCATATAAAGACGCTGCTCGATTGATACCCGAAGAGGAACTTTTGGCTGCAGAAGAAGAGCTCTGCCATTTTGCGTACAACACATCCAATACCGACTTAATCTTGTATAGAGATCATAACGCCGGATTTGTTTATCTGGATGGCCGCTACAAAATCTGCATTTATGATTTTGACCACGCTGGATGCGAAAAGCTCCGA